>DASUZQ010000001.1:0-5957 GCA_036376815.1 Methyloceanibacter sp.
ACATGCAGGCGAAAAGCCGGACCCTCGCCGTTCCAATGCGTTGCCGTGCGGTAGGTTGACGGATCGAAGGGGATGATCAGGCTCTCGAACCCGCCCCAGCTGTAGCCCATGCCGAACAGCTCGAGCCCATCGAGCATCATCGCCACGGCCTTTTTCGATGCAGGCTTCAGCACCACGGCAAAGAGGCCCGAGGCGCCGGTGAAGTCGCGCTTCCAGATGGCGTGGCCGGGATCCGAGGGAAGGGCGGGATGAATGACGCGGGCGACCTCGGGCCGGTTCTTGAGCCATTCGGCAAGGGCAATGGCCGATGCTTGATGGCGGGCAAGTCGCACGCCGAGGCTGCGCAGCCCGCGCAAGCCGAGATAGGCATCCTCGGGGCCGACGCACAGCCCAAGCTCCTCGTGGGTGCGGGCGATCGCCGGCCACACGGCTTTGCTTGCGGTGATGGCGCCGAGCATGGCGTCGGCATGACCGACGATATATTTGGTCGCCGCCTGGATCGACACGTCAGCTCCGTGCGCGAAGGATTTGAAGAAGAGCGGCGTCGCCCAGGTATTGTCCAACACGACCACGGCGCCCGCTTCGTGCGCGGCCTTGGCGATTGCCGAAATGTCCTGCACCTCGAAGGTCTGTGACCCGGGCGACTCGGTGAACACGACCTTGGTGTTCGGCTTGATCAGGTCCTTGATGCCCGCGCCGATGAGCGGATCGTAATAGGTGATCTCCACGCCAAGACGCACGAGCACCTGGTCGCAGAAGCGGCGCGTCGGCCGATAGACGGCGTCGGTCACGAGCACATGGTCTCCCGCCGAGTGGAACGCGAGGAAGGTGGCGACGATGGCCGAGAGGCCTGACGGCGCGAGTCGCGTGGCATGACCGCCCTCGAGCTCGGCGATCGCTTCCTCGAGTGCCCGCACCGTGGGCGTGCCAAGCCGCCCATAGGTAAATTCCTGTTCGTTGGCTTCAAGCGCCGCCGCGGTGGGAAACAGAACGGTGGAGCCGCGATAGATCGGCGGATTGACGAAGCCGTGGAAGCGTCCCGGCTCGCGTCCGGCGTGTGCCAGCCGCGTGTTTTGCTTTTGACCTGGTGACCGTTTGCTCATGGCCGTCACCGCAAGATGCGCGCGTGCATCGGCGGCGTCTAGCCCGTCTCGATGGGAAGGGACTGATCGGCGCCCCATTCTGACCAGGACCCGTCATAGACCGCCGTGCGGCGATGGCCGATCTCGGCCAGCGCCAGAGCGAGCACGCTTGCCGTGATGCCCGAGCCGCAGCTTGTCACCACGGGCTTGGAGAGATCGACACCGGCCTCGCTGAACAGAGCCTCGATCTGGGCGGGGCTCTTGAGCGTGCCGTCCTGCCTGAGCAGCCGTGCGTAAGGAAGGTTGTGGGCGCCGGGAATGTGGCCCGAGCGAAGCCCGGCACGCGGCTCTTGCGCGCGCCCGGAAAATCTCTCGGCCGATCGAGCGTCGACGATCTCCGCCGAGCGGTCCTTGATCAGCGCCTTCATGTCGAACACGTCGCGCACGAGATCTGCGTTGCGGCGCGAGGTGAAGTGCCGCGCGCTGCGGAGCCTGGGCTCGCCGCTCTCCAACGGCAAGCCCTCGCGCTTCCATTTCGGCAACCCGCCGTTCAGCACGGTCACATCCTCGACACCCATGACGCGGAACGTCCACCACACCCGCGCCGCGCTGTAAATTCCCGCCGCATCGTAGACCACGATCCTCGACCCGTCGCCGATCCCCATGCTGCGCATGCGCGACGAAAATTTCTCAGGGGAGGGGAGCATGTGCAGCAGATTGCTCTTGGTGTCGGCGATCTCGTCGATATCGAAGAAGATGGCGCCTGGGATGTGCTCCTCGAGATATTCGGCGCGCGCGTCCTTGCCGTCGCCGGGCATGTGCCAAGAGGCATCGATGATGACGATGTCGGGCGCATCGAGCTCGGCCGCGAGCTCGTCGGTCTCGGTCAACCATGACTTGGAGCGTTCGGTCATTTCCAATCCCAATCTAGACGAACACTGCCGGTGTCGCTGGTTCGCGGGCGTCGAGCCAGGCGGGAACCGGCAGACCCTTCTCACGCAAGAATGTCGGGTTGAACAGCCTGCTTTGGTAGCGGGTGCCGTAATCGGCCAGCACCGTGACGATCGTATGACCGGGGCCCATGTCGCGGGCAAGGCGGATGGCGCCGGCAACATTGATGCCGCTCGATCCGCCGAGGCAAAGGCCTTCCTCGCTGAGCAGGTTGAACAAGACCGGCAGCGCCTCGGCGTCGGGGATCTGATAGGCCTCGTCGATCACCGCACCTTCGAGATTGGCGGTGATGCGGCCCTGGCCAATCCCCTCGGTGATCGAGCTTCCTTCCGATTTGAGCTCGCCGTGCTTGTAGTAATTATAGAGCGACGCGCCCATGGGATCGGCGAGGCCGATGGCGATGTCCTTGCTCTTCGCTTTCAGCCCCATGGAGACGCCAGCGAGCGTGCCGCCGGTGCCGACGGCGCAGATGAAGCCGTCGACCTTGCCTTGCGTGTCGTTCCAGATCTCTGGCGCCGTCGTCTCGATATGACCCTGTCGGTTGGCGACGTTGTCGAACTGATTGGCCCAGATGGCGCCGTGCGGCGCAGTCGCGGCAAGCTCGGCGGCGAGGCGCCCGGAATATTTCACGTAGTTGTTCGGATCCTTGTAAGGGACCGCTGGAACCTCGATCAGCTCGGCGCCGGCAAGCCTCAGCATGTCCTTCTTTTCGTCGGACTGCGTGTCGGGAATGACGATGACCGTCTTCAAGCCCAAGGCGTTGCCGACGAGGGCAAGCCCGATGCCGGTATTGCCGGCCGTGCCTTCCACCACAGTGCCGCCCGGCTGAAGGCGCCCTGAGTTGAGCGCGTCCCGGATGATGAAGAGGGCGGCGCGGTCCTTCACCGACTGGCCTGGGTTCATGAACTCGGCTTTGCCGAGGATCAAGCAGCCGGTCTCTTCCGAGGCGCGCTTGAGCTTGATCAGCGGGGTGTTGCCGATCGCCTCGATGATGCCGTCACGGTAATGCACGGAAAGGTCCAAATCTTCTGTGGCCGAGGCGGCAACCTAAAGAGACCGGCCCGCCCCCGCAAGGTGCCGGATTTTCAAGGTTCGGCGCTTTGGTGCAAGGCTTTTGCCAAGATCGCCGCAAAATCGCTAATGCAGCGCCACCTTGGTGACGGCGCGGGCAATCTTGTCTTCGCTCCAGGCCTTGACCTCGCCAGGGGGATCGAGGGGCGAGGGGATGTCGGTGCCTTGCCCCGCCCCCGAAAGCGTGACGCTGCCAGCCTGATTGGACACGGTGATTTCGCCTTCGAGCACGAGAACCCCATATTTGTCGAGCGGTCCGCCCCAGAACTGGGTACCGCGCACGCCGATATCGGCGACCGGGGTCGAGACGGCGATATTGTGCTGCTTCAGCCCTTTGATGCGGCCAGAGGCGAAGAGAAAGGCGCCCTTGGTCGTCTGAATCAAGGTCTCGCCGACATTCCGGTCGGGGTCATAGACATAGCGATCGATGACGACGCTCGCCTCCTCGCCGAGCGTCAGCACCGTATCGTCGCGGAAGGTGACCCTGAGGCGACCCTCCGGCCCGGTACGAAGCTCGTCCCGGAGATGAACAGGCGTCCCGATCTTGGCGGGGGTGACGGTATCGCCGGCAACGATTTTCGCCTCGTTCTCCACCCGGTCGACCGCGCCGACTGCCGCCGGATCATCGGCCGCGTTGGCGGCGAGGGGGAGACCAAAGACGAAGAGAAAGGCTAACAGGCGCAAACGCTCTTGCGGAGCATTCATGGCGGCTCTCCGTTACAACGAACCATCCATCGGCGGAGGCCCATCATAAACGAAGGGAGGCGCGTGGCGCGATAGGCGCTCGACCAACTCTCCGTGACTTGTTCCCTAACGCGAGAGCTGTGTTATAGACCCCCCCCGCAGCAGGCGAGCGTTCAGCGGGCGTGGTGGAATTGGTAGACACGCCAGATTTAGGTTCTGGTGGCTTCGGCCATGGGGGTTCGAGTCCCTCCGCCCGCACCAACAATAGAACGGACTAGGGCTTAGATGAACATTACCGAAGTGACCACAGAGGGCCTCCGCCGCGAGTTGAAGGTGGTGGTCGGCGCAGACGAGCTAGAGCGGCGCCTCTCGGCGCGCCTCGACGATCTGAGCGGCAGGGTGAGGATCAAGGGCTTCCGGCCCGGTCATGTGCCGAAGGCGCATTTGCGCAAAGTGTATGGACGCTCGGTGATGGCCGAAGTCGTGCAGCAGGCCGTGGCCGAGACGAGCCGCGAAGCCATCTCGCAGCGGCAGGAGCGTCCCGCCTTCCAGCCCAGCATCTCGCTGCCTGAGGACGAGAAGGAGATCGACAAGATCTTCTCAGGGAGCGCCGACCTCGCCTACACCATGTCCTTCGAGGTTCTGCCCAAGTTCGACACCATGGACTTCGGCAAGATCGAGGTAGAGAGGCCGATTGCCGAGGTGACCTCCACCGACATCGACAAGGCGCTTGAACGCTTGGGCAATGCCAATCCGCTCTACAAGGCGAAAGGCGGTCCGGCCGCGGAAGGCGACAGGCTGATCATCGACTTCAAGGGCTCGATCGACGGCGAGGAATTCACGGGCGGGAGCGCGGAGGATGCGCAAGTCGTGCTCGGCGGCCGCAACTTCATTCCCGGCTTCGAGGAAGGCCTCACCGGCGCCAAGACCGGCGAGCAGCGCGCCGTGGACGCGACCTTCCCTGCCGACTATCCCGAAGCGAGGCTCGCCGGAAAGGCTGCCCGCTTCGACGTGACGGTCAAAGAGGTGGCGAGCCCCGAGGCGCCGACCATCGACGACGATTTCGCCAAGGCGCTTGGCTTGGAGTCGGTGGAGAAGCTGCGGGAGATGGTCAAGCAGCGTTTGGAGCAGGACCGTACGGCGGCGTCACGGTTGAGGCTGAAGCGGGCGCTGCTCGACAAGCTCAACTCTGCTTACGACTTCGAGCTGCCTCCTACCTTGGTCGACAACGAATTCCAGGCCATCTGGCGTCAGGTGACGAGCGACCTCGAGCAGTCGAAGCGTAGCTTCGAGGACGAGGGCACCACCGAAGACAAGGCGAAAGCCGAGTATCGCGACATTGCTGCGCGGCGCGTGCGGCTTGGCCTGATCCTGTCCGAGGTCGGCAGCCGCAACAAGATCGAGGTCTCCGACGACGAGGTGAACCGCGCTCTGCTCGAGCGGGTGAGGCAGTTCCCGGGCCAGGAGCGCAAGGTCTACGACTTCTACCGCAACAACCCCCAGGCTCTCGCCGAGATCAGGGCGCCTCTATTCGAGGACAAGGTGATCGATTTCATCACCGAGCTTGCCAGTGTCACGGAGAAGCCGGTCAGCGTCGAAGAGCTTTACGCCGATCCTGACGACGCCGGCGGTCATCATCACGATCACGACCACGATCATCATGACCACGATCATGGCCACGGCCACGACCACCACCATGGTCACGATCATGACCACGATCACGACCACGATCACGGCAAGAAGAAGAAGCGGAAGAAATGAGACTTTGTCCCCCGAGCCGGGGCCGGGGAGGGGGACAGACCCCTTTTTCTTGCGCTCCCGGCGTCATATGTAGTAGCGGCAGCGCTGATCGAGCCCGGCACGAGCCGATCAGCCTCCTCCCGCCCAACCCTTAGAGACAGCAATGAGCGACCCGGCCAGCATTTACCTGAATACCCTCGTCCCCATGGTGGTCGAGCAGACCAACCGCGGCGAGCGGGCCTATGACATCTATTCGCGCCTGTTGAAGGAGCGCATCGTCTTCGTCACCGGCCCGATCGAGGACATGGTGGCCTCGCTGATCACGGCGCAGCTCTTGTTCCTCGAGGCGGAGAACCCGAAGAAAGAGATCTCCATGTACATCAACTCGCCGGGGGGCGTCGTTACCTCCGGCATGGCGATCTACGACAC
>DASUZQ010000002.1:0-6446 GCA_036376815.1 Methyloceanibacter sp.
TCGGGCGAGGGGAGCGCACGCAAGGGTTCATCACCGCGGTCGAGACCTGCGGCAAGATTCTCGCCGAGCATTTTCCTCCCGGCCGCGTCGACAAGGATGAGCTGCCCAACCATCTGATCGTGCTCGATGGCCGCTGGACCGCGTGATGGGAAGAGCAGGTCTAAGGCGGGGAAGGCCGGGCCTCTCGCTCTGACCGGCTGGGTACTGTTCGACTGGGCGACGCAGCCTTTCTACACCCTCGTCGTCACCTTCCTGTTCGGCCCCTATTTCGTAAACGGCTTTATCCGAGACCCCGCGCTTGGCGCCACGCTGTGGGCCTATGCCACCGGCGGCGCCGAGCTGGTTGCGGCGCTTCTCGCGCCGGTCCTCGGCTCCATCGCCGATGCGGGGTTCCCGCGCAAACCTTGGATCGCCGGATTCTCGGTGCTGCTGGTCGTAGGCTTGTGCGGGCTGTGGCTCGCCATCCCGGGGCAAACCGGTATGGCGCCGCTCGTACTTCTCTCCTTCGCTCTCGCCGTCATCGGCGCTGAGCTCGCCACCGTGTTCAACAACGCCATGATGCCCTCGCTCGTCTCTCACAAGCGCCTCGGCACTCTGTCGGGCATCGGCTGGGCAGCCGGCTATGTCGGCGGGCTGGTGAGCCTGGTCCTTGTCGCGGGCTTCATCGTCGCTAATCCTGATACCGGAAAGACTGTGCTCGGCCTCAGCCCGATCATGCCGGTCGATGTGGCAACGCGGGCGGACGAGCGTCTGGTCGGTCCATTCTCCGCGCTCTGGTACCTGATTTTCGTCCTGCCGCTGTTCCTGTTCACGCCGGACCGGCCGGGAACGCGCGCCGCAGCTCCGGTCAAGACCGGAATCACTCAGCTCTTCGCCGGCGCCAAGGACCTCTACCTGAACCATCGCCAGATCGCGCTCTTTCTCCTCGCCCGCATGCTCTATGCCGACGGCCTCGGCGCCGTGTTCGCCTTTGGCGGCATTTATGCGGCGAGCGTGTTCGGCTGGGGAGCCTCCGAGCTCGGCCTGTTCGGCATCATCCTCACCCTCGCCGGCACCATCGGCGCGGCGCTGGGCGGCACGCTCGATGACCACCTCGGCTCGAAGCGCGTGATCGGCTGGGCGCTTTTGCTTTTCATTCTCGCCGCGATCGGCGTGCTTTCGGTCGACAAGACCCATGTGTTGTTCGTTCACGCCGTCGAGCCCAAGGCACCGGGCAGCGCACCATTCTCCTCGGTTGGCGAGCAGGTCTATCTCGCCTTCGCCATCCTCATCGGGCTTGCCTCGGGGCCGATCCAGGCGGCGAGCCGCACGCTCTTGGCGAGGCTCAGCCCGCCTGAGAAGACCACGGAGTTCTTCGGCTTCTTCTCGTTCTCCGGCAAGATCACGGCCTTCACCGCCCCGCTTGCCATCGGCGCGGTCACCTCCGCGACGGGCAGCCAGCGCCTCGGCATCAGCACGAGCGTCGTGTTTCTCATCGCAGGCTTGCTGCTGCTGCAGCGTGTGAGAGTGAAGGCCTCAGACTAATGCCGGAAGTGGCGCATGCCGGTCAACACCATGGCAAGTCCCGCCTCGTCGGCGGCAGCGATCACCTCGGCGTCGCGCATGGCTCCTCCAGGCTGGATCACGGCAGTGGCGCCTGCCGCGGCGATCGCCTGCAATCCGTCAGGGAAGGGGAAGAAAGCATCCGACGCTGCCACGGAGCCTTCGGTGAGCGAGGTCTTCAGCCCGGCGGCCTTCGCCGCCTGCTCGCCCTTCCATGCCGCCATGCGCGCCGAGTCGATGCGTGACATTTGCCCCGCGCCGATGCCGACGGTGGCGCCGTCTTTGGCATAGACGATGGCGTTCGATTTGACGTGTTTCGCCACGGTGAAGGCGAACATCAAATCCGCCAGTTCCGCTGCGGTCGGCGTCCGCTTGGTCACGATTTTCAGCTCCGCTTCGGCAACGCCGTTGTCGCGCGCCTGAACGAGAAAGCCGCTTGACAGCGAGCGGAAGGTAAGGCCGGGCGCTTTCGGGTCGGGCAGCCCGCGGGCAAGCAGCAGCCGCAGATTTTTCTTACCCGCGACGATCGACTTCGCCTCGTCGCTTGCATCGGGCGCGATGATGACTTCGGTGAAGATCTCGACGATCTCCCGCGCTGCGTCAGCATCGAGGCTACGGTTGAGCGCGATCACGCCGCCAAACGCGCTTTCCGGATCGCAAGCGAGAGCTTTGGCATAGGCCTCCTTTAGAGTGGCGGCGACCGCCACCCCGCACGGATTGGCGTGCTTGATGATGGCAACCGCGGCCGTCGCTCCGGGATCGAACTCGGCGACAAGCTCGTAGGCTGCATCGGCGTCGTTCAGGTTGTTGTAGGAGAGCTCCTTGCCCTGCACCTGCGTGGCGGTGGCGACGCCGAAGCGCTGTTCGGCCGTGCGGTAGAAGGCGCCCCACTGGTGCGGGTTCTCGCCGTAGCGAAGCGCATCGGCCAACGTGCCGGCGATGACGCGGCGCGGAGGAGTGAGGTTGCCGATCGTCTCGGCGAACCACGAGCCGATCGTCGCATCGTAGGCGCCGGTGCGGGCGAAGGCCTTGGCCACGAGCTCCTTGCGCAACTCAAGCGTGGTCGCGCCGCCATTCTTCTCCATCTCATCGAGCACGCGGAGATAATCGGCGGGGTCGACCACGACGGTGACGCTCGCGTGGTTCTTGGCGCCGGCGCGGATCAGCGCTGGCCCGCCGATATCGATGTTCTCGATGCAAGCCGCGAAATCAGCACCGCTGCCCGCGGTGCTCTCGAAGGGGTAGAGATTGACGGCGAGAAGATCGATCTTCGGGATGTCATGGTCCTTGAGCGCCCGCTCGTGGCTCTCCTTGCCGCGCACTGCGAGCAGCCCGCCGTGGATCTTCGGATGCAGCGTCTTGACCCGCCCATCCATCATCTCGGGAACTTGCGTGATCTCGGCGACGTCGATCACCTTGAGGCCTGCGTCGCGCAAGGCTTTGGCGGTGCCTCCGGTCGAGATCAGCTCGACGCCTTGGGCGGAGAGGCCCCGCGCAAATTCGACGAGCCCCGTTTTGTCGCTGACCGAAAGGAGCGCGCGGGCAATTTTCTGCATGGGGCAAACGTCCCGGGGGGCGAATCGGCAAGCCGCCCGGTATCACGAATTGCCGTCTTGGCAAAGCTGCGTCGCGGAACAAGCTTACGTGGCGCTAGCGGCGTCGCCGGCTTCAGGCAAGCGCGCCTCGCCTGGTGCCGCGGTCCGTTCGATCGTCCAAGCGATCTGTATTTCCCGCTCTTCTTCGAGGCCACCCTGAAGCACGATCTGGAAGCTTCCGCGCGGCCCGCGCTCGTCGGCAAGAAACACGCTTTCTTCGAGCGCGACCGTGGGGGTGTTGGCGGTGAGCGTCCAGGCTTCGCGGTTGGGCAGCACGAGCCTTACGCTCTTCTCGTCCTCAGCCATCTCGGCGCTGACGCTCGGATGCAGATGGAAGCGGACCGCATAGCCGCCGCCGCTCGTCTGCGCCTCGCCTTTAAGGCCCTTGGGCGCGGCAAGCGTGTCCTCGCCGCTCACCAGCAAGCCATCGGGCGATAGCTCGAGGCGGCGCGCATGGGCAACGCCGAAGCGGGCGGTGTAGCCCTCGTGCGATCCCTTGAGCACCAACGCCCCGTCCTCCTCGTTGAGCGAGGTCTGCACATTGGGAGGGCCGACAAGCTCGGCATTGGCGGCGGGCTCGGCGCCGTTCGCTCCGGAGAAAATCGCCGAGGAGGTCTCCTCGAAGGTGAGCGTCGAATGGGCCGAGGTCGAGCGGGCAAACATACGCCAATCGTCATGGTCCGGCGTCGGAGCCCCGCAATTGACGATGACGAGATGCTCGCCCGAGCTCATCTCGAATGAGAGGCACCCGGCATGAGATGCGATGCTCAACGACCCGGCGGGTGCCGCCGCCACATCGGCGGTGATGAGCGTGGTTCCGCGCTCCAGGCGCACATAGCCGGAGTTCGGCGCGGCGCGCAGCGGCGCCCCACCGGTATCGTCATAAGCGAGCACGGTGGCGAGCGAGTCGGTAGCGGTGGCGCCGCCGCCGTTGAAGCGCGCCATGGTGCCGTCGCCGAGGCGGAAGAAGCGGACCATGGGCATGGCGCGGTCGATGGCGTCCGAGAGTTGCTTGGGCGGCACGCGGTCGCGCGCCATGAAGCATTGCCTGAGCGGCAGGAGATCGAGCAGGAGCTCGACCAGCGCCGTCGGGTTGCGCGAGATGTGACCGCCGTCCGACATGATCTGGCGGTCGAGCTCCTTGCAGAACGGTTTCAGGTAACGATCCACCACCGCCTGCTGCTCGGCGATGCACAGCCCGGCATAAACGAGCGCCATGAGGGCGACGAGGCGCGGCGCGCCGTCGGGGGTGTCGCGATAGCTCGCCGAAAGATAACGGAGATGCGCGGTGAGCGAGTGCAGGAAGGTCTCGTAGGACTTCGGGTTGCCCGCATCGAGCACCACGACGGAGTTGGACAGCCAGGAGATCACTCTCCGTCCCACCACCTCGGGCTGCCAGGCAAGGCCGCGCACCGTCTTGTGCAGCTTGAGGAAATCGCCGAGGAGCGCCTTGGCTTGCTCGCGCGACAGCTCGCTGCCGGCGACCCGCAAATGCCTGAGCCAGCCGAAGCCGTAAAGCTCACGCGCCCATCCTTCGGAAGGCGGCGTGATCTCGAAGGGCGATTGCGAGCCGAGCTCGACCAGGCTGCCGGCGAGACCGAAATGGCCGTTGTAGATCTCGGTGGCAAAGCTCGGATCGGCGGTGCGCAGGTCCTGGGGCGCAAGCAGGAGTTGCTCAGCTTCGGTCCCAGGATAAGAGAGGCTCGCCATGCGCAAGAGCATGAAGCGGCGAAGGGGGCCCGGCCCGCGCGCAAGCTCAGCGCGCGACCGGCCCTGGCCGGCAAGGGGGTCAGTCGCCATGCTCAATCATCTCGAATTTTGGGCCCCGCCTGCAAATCAGGCGCCTCGGGGCCTCCCCGCAAAACTCCTGGGCATTGTCGGACTGCAGCAGGACAGGATCAAGAGGCTTGGGGCCTAAGGCCGCCCAGATACTGCTATTTGTTGCGTTTCAGGCGCGCAGCGAAGAACCCGTCCATGCCGCTCCATTCAGGCGTCCCGAGGTCGAGCTGGTAGGGAAAAGTCCTCAGGAACCCTGGGGACTGTAGCCAATCGGGCTGCCCAAACACCTCACCCGGCAGGATCGGGTCGACCTGAACGCCCGGGTTTCGGGCAAGCAGCGCGGCAATCTGGGCCTCTCCCTCCTCAAGCTCGAGCGAGCAGGTGGAATAGACGAGCGTCCCGCCTGGCTTGAGCAGGGCGGTGGCATTGTCGAGAAGCCTCGCCTGCAAGGCGGCCAGCGCCTCGATGTCCTTCGGCGATTTCAGATAGGGAATGTCAGGATGCCGGCGGATGGTCCCCGTGGACGAGCAAGGCGCGTCGAGCAGCACCGCGTCGAAGCGCTCCTCCGGCGACCATGTGGCGGCATCGGCGGCGACCGTTGTGGCGGCAAGACCGAGCCTCGCCAGATTTGCGGAGAGCGTCTTGAGCCGAGTCTTGGAGATGTCGACCGCCACCACCGAGGCGCCCGCGAGCGCAAGCTGCGCCGTCTTGCCGCCTGGCGCCGCGCAAAGGTCGGCCACGCGCTTTCCAGCCACGGCTCTCATGAGGTGCGCCGGCAGCGACGCGGCGACGTCCTGCACCCACCACGCGCCTTGCTCAAAACCTGGAAGCGCTTCGATGCGGCCCTTGGGCAGCAGGCGCACGCTTCCATTGGGAAGCACACGGCCCGACATCTCGATTGCCCAGTGTTGCGGATCGCTATTCACCGTCAGGTCGAGCGGCGGCTCGATCAGATTAGCGGCGGCGATGCGATGCGCGCGATCCTCGCCGTAGCACGCGACCCAGCGGTCCCACAGCCAGTCCGGCGTGTTGACGCGCGGCGCATCGAGGCTCGCGAAGATGGCCTCGCCCTCCTTGGCGACGCGCCGAAGCACCGCGTTGACGAGCTTGTCGTAGCGCCTGGCGCGAGAGTCCCATTGCGCCAGCCGCACGGCGAGATCGATCGCCGCGTGCGGCGGCGTTTTCAGGAAGAGGAGCTGCGCCGCACCGGACAGGAGAATGGGGTAGAGCTTGCCGGCCTTGTCCGGCATCCCGCGCTCGAGGAAAGTATCGAGCACGCGATCGATCTCTCCACGGCGCCGCAAGCTTGTCGCCACGATGGCGCGGGCAAGCGCCCGGTCACGCTGCGGCAGGTCGAACATCCATCCCGTGGCGAGCGAGCGACTCAGGATGTCGTCGAGCGGCTGTTTCTTGTCGATGACGGCAGAGAGCAGCTCAATGGCTGCGCGCCGCGCCGGAACGCCGACCTGCGCCTCCCGCGCGGCAGGCGAGTCGCGCGTCTCTTCGTCGAAGCTCATCTGACGTGTCGCG
>DASUZQ010000003.1:0-5020 GCA_036376815.1 Methyloceanibacter sp.
ACTTTCTCCTGGAAATAGAGGCGGCACGCGGCCTTGCCACCAGTCCCCATGCGGCGTGTCGCCGCCTGATTTGTCACAATGTGACTTGTCACAACGTGACTTCCGCCGGCGCCGCCCTGGCGCTTGGCGAGCCAGCCACACCCTGCCGCGGCAGGGTCCATGACGGTTCTCGGATGCGGAATACCGAGCCGCGCAAGCTCCGTGAAGAACACCTCCGGCGTCTTGACCCGCGTCAGAGCGCTTGGCCCGTTGCCGCGCAGCGGCCAGCGATCCGCGATCTTGGCGAGCAGTGCAGGGCGATCCTCGAAGCCCGAGCCATAGACCACCCCGAGGAGCGGCAACGGCGCGGCCTCGGCGAGCGCCTCAAGCGCCGGCGCCAGAGCCTCCCAGCGAAAGCCGCGCTTCAGATCGTCGAGCTTGTAACAGGAATGCGCGATCTGCCCGGTGTCGGCATCGGCGAAGAAATCGGCGACCAGCGGGACGAACCCGGCGCGTCTCGCTGAGGCTGCGAGCGCGCGGCCAGACACCGCGGCGATCAGCAGGGATGGGCCGTCAGCCGGCAAGCTTCTGGGCAAGGGCGTAGGCGTCGCGGAAATCGAGATAGAGCGGCTTGTCCGACTGGATCATCTGATCGAACAGACCGGCCTCGGTCTTGTATTTGATGTTGCCGACCGCGAGCGCCCCGATGCCGACGGCCTTGGTTCCAGGGATCGGCACGCCGTTGTCGTTCACGCCGACGCCCTCGACGCCGGCAGGCGGCACGGCGTTCACGTCGGTGGCAACGAGGAGGTGGGTCGCTTTCGCGAGCTGATCGGCGGTGAGCAGCCTCTTCCCTGCCGGACCGGCCGAGAAAATCACCTCGGCGCCGCGCACCAGCTCGGTCTTCTGCTCTTCAGTCGAGCCGTCGGCATAACCGAGCTTGACCTCGAAGCGGGCGTTGGCTTCCTCGGCGAGTTTGCGCACGCGCTCAGGCCCGTCATAGCCGACCAGAACCGCCTCGGCGCCCTCGACGGCGGAAATCACTGCGGAGGCGAAAGCCACGACGCCGGTGCCGCCGAACACGACCACGCGCTTGCCTTTGAACTCGGTTTTGAACTTGTCCTTGAGCGCCTTCTCGGCGCAGGCGACCATGGCCGCGGCGGTGGTGAAGGAGCCTGCCGGATCGGCGAACACGGAAATCTCGAACGGCGGGACCATCGCCGCCTTGGCCCGCTTCATCATGTCCAGGGCCTCGATGGCGCGCTTGCCGCCGATGAACATGGCCGTGCGCTTCACCCCCTCAGGCCCGCGGGAGAAAATCGCGTCCTGCACGAGCCCGGTCACGTCCTCAACCGTCACCGACGTGTAGGGAATGGCGGCATCATAGCCTGCGTCGAGCGCCATGTTCACGTCGAACGGGCTCATATGCTTGAGCGGCGTGATCATGTGCAGGATGCGGGGATGCGCCATTTCGTCAGGTCTCCGTCATTTTTGGCTGGCACGCTTTACCACAAGGGGCGTGACGGAAAAGCGTTTCGAAGGTGAAGCGTAAGAATCCGCCACTAGCGCGCCTCGATGACGGCGGGCTCGTTGCGGCCCTGCGCCAGCTCGAAGCGAAGCTTGGCGCCGCCGGCCATGCCGTGCACCACAGTGAGCAGTCTTTGGCCTTCCGCCTCCGACGGCGCGAAGGCAAAGCCGGTCGGGCCCCATGAGCTTTGCCCGAGCCCGGTAACGCCATACGCCGCGAGGCCGTCGAGCACAGCGGCGACACCGTCGCTGACGTAAGCGCCGCCCTGCATCGGCGCGAAATAGGCGCCCATCTTTCTCTGCAGATAGCCGACCTGATCGCAGAACGCCTTGAAGTCCTCCTCGGCAAGCGCCGGCAGCGCACCGAGCAGAATGCGACGGGTCAGGTCCGCAGTCTCGCTTTCCGGGAAATCCGGCAGCGTGGCAAAGGCCGCAGCCTCCTCTGCGCCGTGCACGCCGGTCTCCGCCGGATCGAAGATCAAGAGCACGCGCCAGGCGCGCGGGAAGGGGACGCGGGCGAGCACCGGCGGCAATTTACCTGGGCCGGGACCGCCGTCGAGCACGGCGCCGCCTTGCCCGAAGGTGCCGATGCCGATGCCTGACCGTTTGCCGCGGTCGAGCTTTGCTGCGATCTCGTCCAAATCGAGCGGCAAGCCTTCCAGCGTCGCCACCGCCGACCCGATGGCAAGCGCAAGCTGCGTGCCGGAGCCGAGGCCTGCATGGGCGGGGATCGCCTCGTCGAGATGCAAATGATAGGAGGCGGCGAGACCGAAGCTTGCCGCGATCGAGCGGAGGTAGGGCTCGGCCCGCTCGCAAGGAACGCCGGTGACCTTGAATTCGCTGCCGCGCCGCAAGCTCAGTCGCGTTTGCGGCCGGTCGATGGCGAGTCCGAAGCTGCCGAACGGCCGTGTCCCTCGTCCGCTCGGATCGAGAAAGCCGAAATGCAGGCGCGCGCTTGTGCTTACCGAAACGAGGTCGCGCGATTCCGCAACCCTGTCGGCGCCTGTGCACGCGGGACGCAAGGCCTCCTCCATTGTTGGCTCGAAGCCTCTGGGATATGCTTGGCGGTGCAGGACAGAGCCGCACTGTTTCAAAAGATCGCGCCGATGGCAACTTCTGAGCGAACCTACACGGACGCCGAAGTCGAGGAGCGGCTCAAGAAAGAGCTGCCGCATTGGTACCTCGAGGGCGGCTGGATCAGGCGCAAATACAAGACCAATAGCTGGAAGGGCACGCTGATGGTGATCAATGCCGTCGGCCACCTTGCCGAGGTCGCCTGGCACCATCCCGACATCACTGCCTCCTATGCCTGGGTCGAGGTCAGGTTGATGAACCACGCCGCCAAGGGGATCACCGACAAGGACTTTGCGCTCGCCAAGAAGATCGAGGAGGTCGTCCACTGGCAGCCGGCCCTCGAAGGCGGCCCGCTTGAAGGCACGCCCGCCGACGACATGCGCTTCGCCTATATCAAGCACGACAAGCCAAAGAAGTAGCGGCTTCCCGCGGCTTTGATCTGAGACCGAAGCGGCCCCCGCGCACATTCGCGCGCTTGCGCGCCTCACGGCACCTGTTTAATGGTGCGGGCCCATGGCGGTGTATTTAAAGGGGGAGAGGGTCGAAGAGCCAAGCGCGCCCGGGCGCGCGGCCAAATTGCTCGGCCACGCGCGGGTGCCATGGCGAACATGAAGATCAAAGGCGTCGAAATCGTCGAGACCTTTGCCGAGGCCTTCCCCATGGTCGGCACGCGCATCATCATCACCGCGCCGACCCAGAAATGGGCGCTGATCGCCGCTCAGACCATGACAGGCTTCGCCACCTCGGTGATTGCTTGCGGGGCCGAGGCAGGCATCGAGCGGCTGGTCCCCGCCGAAGAGACGCTGGACGGCCGCCCAGGCGTCGCCGTGCTCCTCTTCACCATGGACGTCAACAAGCTCCAGACTCAGCTCCGCAACCGCGTCGGCCAGTGCGTGCTGACGAGCCCGGGCTCGGCCTGCTTCGCCGGGCTCGAAGGCGAGAAAAAGCTGAAACTCGGCTCTTCCCTCCGCTTCTTCGGCGACGGCTGGCAGGTGTCGAAATTGATCGGCGGTCGGCGTTTCTGGCGCATCCCGGTGATGGACGGCGAGTTCGTCTGCGAGCAGACGACCGGTCTCACCAAGAAAGCGGTCGGCGGCGGCAACCTTCTCGTGCTCGGCCGCTCGCATCGCGCCGTGCTCACGGCTTGCGAGCGCGCGGTGAAGGCGATCGGCGACGTCCCCGACGCGATCGCTCCGTTCCCCGGCGGCATCGTGCGCTCGGGCTCCAAGGTCGGGTCCAAATACAAAGGCCAGATCGCCTCGACCAACGACGCCTATTGCCCGACCCTCAAGGCCGCGGTGAATACGGCGTTGCCCTTGAACGTCGAGGCGGTGATGGAGATCGTCATTGACGGCTTGAGCGCTCCCGCCGTTGCTGCGGCGATGCGTGCCGGCATCTATGCTGTCACCAAAGGCGGTGCCGGCGAAGGTATCACCCACATCACCGCCGGCAATTACGGCGGCAATCTCGGGCCGCATCATTTTCACCTCAAGGAGATCGTTGCGTGAGTGCCTTGACGTTTGAGCTTCGCGGCGAGCCGAACCAGCGGCTCGACCTGTCGCCGCTGACGCCAACGCGGCTCGCCGGCATGAAGCCCAAGGACATCCAGGCGATCGCCATCGGCACGGCGCGCGAGCCGGTCACCGTTGGCGATCTGTTCAAGCTGAGGGGCACCGACGCGGCCAAGCTCCGCTTCCTCAACACCGATGCGCGGTGCGACAAGATCGGGGAGGGGCTCACCGAGGGTGAGATCGTTGTCGACGGCGACGCCGGAGCCTATCTCGGCTCGAAGATGCGCAGCGGCAAAATCGCGGTGAGCGGCTCGGCAGGTGCGTTGGCCGGATCCAGCATGCGCGGCGGCGCGATCGACATCGCCCGCGATGCCGGCGAGAAGGCAGGCGGCGTGGCGGTGGGCGAGGCCCACGGCATGCGCGGCGGCAGGCTGTCGATCGGCGGCAAGGCCGGCGCGCTTCTCGGCGAGCGCATGCGCCGGGGGCTGATCATTGGCCGCGGCGGCGCCGGCGACTATGCCGGAGGCCGCATGATCGCCGGCACCATTCTGCTCAAAGGCCGCGTCGGCCGCTTTGCCGGCTACGGCCTGCGCCGCGGCACGCTGATCCTCGACAAGCAGCCGAAGGATTTGCTGCCGACCTTCGGCGATTGCGGAGTTCTCGATTTCACCTGGCTCCGCCTGCTCGACCGGCAGCTCAAGGCGACCGACGGCCGCTTCAAGGTTGGTTACCGCGCCAGGCGGCTCATGGGCGACATGGCCGTGCTCGGCAAGGGCGAGATGCTGATCCTGGCCTAAAGGCCAAATCCCTCGATGTTGACCTGCGGCACTCCCATATGGGCTATGCTTGCGAGCTTAAGCGGATGCGACCGGCCGATTGAATGACCGCCACCCCTTTCATTCTCCTCGATGACAGCCTGACCGCGACCG
>DASUZQ010000004.1:0-2210 GCA_036376815.1 Methyloceanibacter sp.
TTGCGCGAGCACCACGCCTTCACTATACGGCGGAGGGTAGGAGCGGGCCCGCGTCTGCTTCCAGAACCTGTCCGAGTTGTCACGACAAAGAGTTCGCCGCCAATGAGCGACCGTGATTTTTTTCGCGAGGTGGACGAGGCCGTCCGCCAAGACCGCTATAAAGAGCTGTGGGACAACTACGGCGTCTATGCCTTGATCGCGGCCGGAGTGATCGTGGCGGCCGTGGCCGGCTTCAAGGCTTGGACCTATTGGCAAGAGCGCAAGGCGCAGGAAGCTGGCACTGAATTCAGCCAAGCGGTTACGCAGCTCGACGGCGGCGAAGCGGCCAAGGCGCGCGACGCTCTCAATGCGTTGGCCGAGAAGGGGCCGGCCGGCTATAGCGTGCTCGCGCGATTCCAGCTCGCTGCCGCGGAGGCACAAGCCGGAAATGCCGACAAGGCGGTTGCGGATTACGATGCCCTCGCCACCGATTCCGGCACGGACAATATTCTGAAGGGACTCGCCACGATTCAGGCGGCGACGCTGCGGCTTGACACCGCCGACTACGCGGAGATGGAGCGGCGCCTCAAAGGGCTGATCGATGAGGGAAGCCCCTGGCGATATTCGGCGCGTGAGCTGCTCGGGCTTTCGGCCTACAGGCTGGACAAGATGCCTGATGCCGAGAAACAATTCAGCACGCTCGTCGCCGATCAGGGAACGCCTCAAAATTTGCGCGAACGTGCCGATATGATGCTGGCGCTCATCGTAGGCGTGCCGCAGGCGTTGAGCACCACGGCGAAGTAGCGCTTAAAACGAAGGTGGCTCGAAAAGTGAGCCCGATTCGCATACGGGGAAGCGATAGTCATTCTTGGCGCGTGTGCCTTGCGGCGTTGCTCGTCGCAAGCCTCACTGCCTGTTCGGCCGGCCTGCCCTCGCTGCCGAGCATCAAAAATCCTTTCAAGAAGAAGGAAGAGATACTGCCGGGCGAGCGCATTGCCGTGATCACCGATCAGAGCCTCGAGGCCCCCGATCCCGCCGCCGCGGGGAAGCCCATAGCCTTGCCTCCGCCGGTGGCCAATGCGTCGTGGGCAGAGCCTGGAGGCAGTCCCTCCAACAGTCTTGGCCATCTCGCTCTCGGCGATCGCCTGAACAAAGCCTGGCGGGTGGATATCGGCACTGGCTCTTCGTCCAGCGGACGCCTCAGCGCGGTCCCGATCGTTGCCGACGGTAAGGTCTTCACCCTCGACGCCGGGGGCACGGTGTCAGCCTTCTCCGCCTCGGGCGGCGGCAAAGTGTGGGGCACGAGCGTGACGCCGAAGAACGAGAAGCGGGCGGAAGGCTTCGGCGGCGGTCTCGCGCTCGACAGCGGTCGGCTCTACGTCACCACGGGATACGGCACCGTCGTCGGCATCGACCCGGCGAAGGGAACCGTGCTGTGGACGCAGAAGGTCGGCGAGCCGGTGCGCTCATCGCCCACTGCGTCGGGCGGCAAAGTGTATTTCGTGTCGACCGACAGCGTGTTGCACTGTCTCGACGGCAACGATGGCCAGGAGCTGTGGACCGCGCGCGGCGTGCCTGAGCCGGCGACGCTGCTTTCCAATGTGAGCCCGGCGGTGGGGCAGGGGTTAGTCGTTGCGGCGTTCCCGGCGGGAGACATCACCGCTTTTGGGCTCGGCAGCGGGCAACCCGCATGGCGAGAGTCGCTCGCACGCACGAGCGAGACGAGCGCCGCGGGCATTCTCGCCGATCCCGCGCGCCCGGTGATCGATCGGGGCGTCGTGTTCGTGGTCGGGCACGGCGGCAGGATGATCGCGGTGTCGGAATCGTCGGGCGAACGGCTGTGGAGCAGGAACGTGACCAGCACGCAGATGCCGTATTCCGCCGGGGACGCGGTCTTCGTCGTCGACGTGAACGGCAAGCTGATGGCGCTTTCACGCGCCGACGGCAAAGTGCGCTGGATCACCCAGCTCCCCGGCACGGCACGGTGGAATGGGCCGGTGCTCGCTGGCGGCAAGCTCTGGGTGGTCTCGACGGACGGCTCGCTCGTGGCGGTGGACGCCCGAAGCGGCCAGATAGCAAGCACGACCCCGCTCGGCACCAAGGTCTTCGTCTCGCCGGTTGTGGCCGGCGGGCGCATGTATATTCTGGCCGACAACGCCACGCTGATCGCTCTCAACTAGTATCGCCACGGGAGCGGTCAGGCTCGTCTCACGCTCCGGTCCCGCCTCATG
>DASUZQ010000005.1:0-4180 GCA_036376815.1 Methyloceanibacter sp.
GTCTATCCGGCGAAGGAAGGCTCGCCTTTGCACCTCGCCGAAGAGCGCGCGGCCAAGCTTGCCGCGTTGCCCTTCGACCGCAGCAAATACGAGACGGTGGTCCATCCTGAGCGCCTCGCCGCGCTGCTCGACGAAGCGCGCAACCAGGGCCACGTCGCTGTTCGCGCCAAGGTCACCTCCGCCGATCCGATGCAGGGCGAGCTTGTGGGCGTCGCGCTCGCCCTTCGCCCGGGGCAAGCGGCCTATATCCCGCTCGCCCATCGCGCAGCCGATGAGCTCGATCTCGGCGGCGAAGAGGGCCCGCGGATCCAGATGCGCGAGGCGCTCGATCTGCTGAAGCCTCTGCTGGAAGACCCTGCCGTGCTCAAGATCGTGCAGAACGCCAAATTCGACATGGTGGTGCTTGCCCGCTACGGCATCGAGCTGACCAGCTTCGACGATCCTTGCCTCATGTCCTATGCGCTCGACGCCGGCCGCGCCGAGCATCTGCCAGAACAGCTTGCCAGCACGCTGCTCTCCTACACCTGCCTCACCCACAAGGAGATCGTGGGCACTGGCCGTGCCGCCGTCACCTTCGACCGCGTAGCCGTCGCGCGCGCCACGGAGTTTGCCGGAGAGGAGGCGGACATCGGCCTACGGCTCTGGCTCGTGCTGAAGCCGCGGCTGATTGCCGAGCGTGTCGACACCGTCTACGAGACCTTGGAGCGGCCGATCGCGCCGGTGCTGGCGCTGATGGAGCGGACCGGCATCAGGGTCGAGCGCGCGACGCTCGCGACGCTCTCCGGCAATTTCGCGCAAACCATCGCGCGGCTGGAGGACGAGATCAGGGAGCTTGCCGGCGAGGATTTCAATATCGGCTCGCCGAAGCAGCTTGGCGAGATCCTGTTCGACAAGATGAGCCTGCCTGGCGGACGGCGCACCAAGACCGGCGCCTGGAGCACGGACGCGAGCGCGCTCGAGGAGCTTGCCGCTGAGGGCCATGAGCTGCCGCGGAAAGTCCTCGACTGGCGCCTGCTCGCCAAGCTGAAAAGCACCTATACCGACGCGCTTCCCACCTACATCCATCCCGAGACGGGCCGCGTGCACACCTCCTACGCGCTCGCCGCCACCACCACCGGACGGCTGTCATCGCTCGAGCCGAATTTGCAGAATATTCCGGTGCGCACCAGCGAGGGCCGCGCCATCCGCAAGGCCTTCGTGTCTGAAAAGGGCAAGCGGCTGATCTCGGCAGACTACAGCCAGATCGAGCTTCGCGTACTCGCCCACATGGCCGACACGCCCACGCTGCGCCAGGCCTTCGCCGACGGCCTCGACATCCACGCCATGACAGCGAGCGAAATGTTCGGCGTGCCGATCGAAAACATGGACCCGGCGATCAGGCGCCGCGCCAAGGCAATCAATTTCGGCATCGTCTACGGCATCTCAGCCGTCGGGCTCGCCGCCCAGCTCGGCATCCCGCGCGGCGAGGCTGCCGCCTATATCAACACCTATTTCGAGCGCTTCCCCGGCATCCGCGACTACATGGAGGCGACCAAGGCCGAGGCGCGCCGCCAGGGCTATGTGAAGACCCTGTTCGGGCGGAAAGTGCACTACCCCGAGATCAACACCAAGAACCAGTCGCTTCGCGGCAATTTCGAGCGCGCCGCGATAAACGCCCCAATTCAAGGGAGCGCCGCCGACATCATCCGCCGCGCCATGATCCGCATTGTGCCGGCGCTCGCCGCCGCAGGCCTCAACGCGCGCATGCTGTTGCAGGTGCACGACGAGCTCGTGTTCGAGGCGCCCGAGGACGAAGTCGACAAGACCATGGAGGTGGCGCAAGCCGTGATGGAGAAGGCGCCAGAGCCGGTGCTCAAACTGAAGGTGCCGCTGAAGGTCGACGCCCGCGCCGGCGACAACTGGGAAGCCGCGCATTAGCTATGCCTGAGACGTCGGCGGCGCTGCGACGCCCCAGGCTTCTTTGATGCCTGAGCGAATGGCATGGGCCAGCTCGTAGCACTCATCCTTCAAGGCAGTCTTGTTCGCCTCGGGCGCGGCTTTGAACTGCTCCAGGGCCTTGCCGAATTTGGTCATGGCGCTTTCCACCACTGGGTGCTCCACCATGGAGAGCTCGCTCCAATAGAGCGCCCAATAGCGCCGCTCGCTCTCCCGCCACTCTTCCGACGCGGGATCGAGCGATACGAGCTTGCCCGCGATCTGGGCCGTCTCGAAATAGAGATCGAGCTGCTTGACCAGGAACGGCCGCTGCGCTTCGATTAGCCGCGATTGACCGTCATGCTCCGCCTGCCTAGCGGCGGCTTCCTGCGCCTCGCGTTGGTTGTCGAAATAGGCATAAAGACCCCACAAGGCTCCGCCGACCGCGGTGGCAATGGGCAGCAAGCCCATCACCAGGCTGACCCAAGCGTGAGGTTCCCCGGCAGGCGATTCCATTGGCGAGGTTCCAAGACTTGATCCGAAAGCCGACGGGTATCTTACACTAACTCGTCATGGCGGGGCTTGACCGAGCCATCCAGGAATTTCACTTCTAGAAAAAGACGTGGATGCCCGCGACAAGCGCGGGCATGACGAGACCGTTGATGCGGGGACCCATCAAACCATCTATGCGTTATGCTTCCGCAACGATCAGCCGGAGGACCAACGCCATGGGCAAATGCGCGCAATGCGGCAACAATTACGATCAGAGCTTCGAGGTCACCATGGGCGGCCGCACGCTCACCTTCGACTCATTCGAATGCGCCATCGCCGCGCTCGCGCCGGTCTGCCCGCATTGCGGCGTGCGCATCGTCGGGCACGGCGTGCAGTATGGCGACACCATCTATTGCTGCGTCCACTGCGCCAAGCATGAAGGCGTGAAGGGCCTCGTCGACCGGGACTAGGCCCTCAACGCTGCACCGGCTTCACCACGGCGATGACGTTGGTCTGCACCACGCCCTCGACCTTGGGCAGCTCCTCGAGCACCACCCTGGTCCCGTCCTCCGGCGTCGAGCAATCGAGCTGCGCCACGAGCTTGTCGTAGGACAGCACCACCACGTTGGCGAATTTGCAGTTGGCGAGGCTCATGCCTTTGATGTGCTCGGCGACATCGGGGGCGCTCGCGGCGCGGATCAGCTCGATGAAGAGATAGATGTTCACCATGGGTCGCTCCTCGCGTTGTGGGGCTTTTTGTCCTGGGCCAGACTAGCAATTTAGGGTTTGCTCCGGATGAACGGCCCGTCCACCATGTGGAACCCCGTCTCCTGCCCCGCCATGAGGAATTCCCATGTTTCGTCCTGCTCTTCTCTTGCTGCTCTCGCTCCTTGCCACGCCCGCGCTTGCGCTGCCGGCGCCGATGTCCGAACAGGAGCTGACGGACAAGAGCGACCTCGTCGCCACCGTCCGCGTGTTGTCGGTGAGCTGCACCGTCGTGACCAAGGACGACAAGACCGGGGAAGATCTGCCGGTCTATCTCGCAAGGCTCAGGCTGCTCGAGGTGAAGAAGGGCGACGCCAAGAAGGGCGACGAGATCCTGGTGACCTGGCGGGCGGTCCCCAAGGGCATCGTCGGGCCGTGGACCGTCAATTACTATCCCGGCGAGGTGGTGCAGACCCATCTCGTCAAGAAGAGCGGCGGGGTGAGCTACGGCTCCACCTGGTGGAACGCCAAGGGCGAGGACATCAAGGCGCCCGACAACACTGAGCTGCCGACGAATGCAGGCGAGACCTTCGACGCGCCGAAGGAGCCCGCCGACCAGCACCCGTTGTAGTCTCTTTGGATGGACCTCGGCTACTTCGCCGGCGCCGTTGCTCGCGCGGGCGCCACGCCGACATGATCGAGCCACAGGTCGAACATCGTCCGGCTCGCCTTCTCCATGCCAGGGCCAAGGCGCCGCGTATCCGCGCGGAGCTGGTTGACATCGACGCCTGCAGTGGTGAGCTCGAGCGTATGCCCAACCAGCCAGCGCTCCATGCCTTTCGTGTGCTGCTCCACGTGGAATTGCAGCGCCAGCACCTTGCCGTTGTTGGCACTGAAGGCCTGATGCGGGGTGATCGCGGTCTCGGCCAGCCAGGTCGCGCCGCGCGGCAGGTCGAAGGTGTCGCCGTGCCAGTGCAGCACTCTGAACTTGTTCTCCGATAGCGCCGCGAGCGGCGATTTGCGCCCGTCAGGGGTCAAGCCCAGCAGGCCCCAGCCGATTTCCTTCTCG
>DASUZQ010000006.1:0-4948 GCA_036376815.1 Methyloceanibacter sp.
GTAGATCTTGGCGGTGACCGGGTGATAGTTGCCGGTGCCGACATGGCAGTAGGTGACGAGATCGCCCCCCTCGCGCCGCACGATCAGGCTCAGCTTGGCGTGGGTCTTGAGCTCGATGAAGCCATACACCACCTGCACGCCGGCGCTTTCCAGATCGCGCGCCCATTTGATGTTGGCTTCCTCGTCGAAGCGCGCTTTCAGCTCGACCACAGCGGTGACCGACTTCCCGGCTTCCACCGCGTCCTTCAGGGCCTCGATGATCGGCGAGGTCTTGCTCGTGCGGTAGAGCGTCCACTTGATGGCCACCACGTCGGGGTCGGCGGTCGCCTGCTTCAGGAACTGCAGCACCACATCGAAGGACTCGTATGGGTGGTGGACGATGATGTCCTTCTCGCGGATAGCGCCGAAGCAGTCGCCGTTATGCTCGCGGATGCGCTCCGGGAAGCGGCTGAGATAGGGCTGGAACTTGAGGTCGGGACGATCGGCGGCGATGAGCTGAGCGGTGTCGGTAACGCCGATGAGCCCCTTTTGCACGAAGCTCTCGCGCTCGGAGACCTTAAGCTCCTTCATCACGAAGCGCTGGAGGCGTGCCGGCATCGAGGCCTCGATCTCGAGTCTGATCACCGAGCCGCGGCGCCTCTTCTTCAGCGCCGATTCGAACAGGCGCACGAGGTCCTCGGCCTCTTCCTGCACCTCGACCTCGCTGTCGCGCAGCACGCGGAACGCGCCCTGGCTCCTGACCCGGTAGCCCGGGAACAGGCGCGAGACGAAAATGCCGACCACGGTTTCGAGCCTGATGAACCTGATCGCGCCCTCGCTCCCTCCGCCCGAAGGCAATTGGATGAAGCGGGTGAGCTGCGAGGGGATCGGCATCAGAGCGTGCATGGTGCGCAACGACCCTTCGCGCACGAGTTCGAGCCCCAGCGTGAAGCCGAAATTGGGAATGAAGGGGAACGGATGCGCGGGGTCGACGGCGATCGGCGTGAGCACCGGGAAGATGTGGCTGAGGAAATGGTCCTCGAGCCAGGTGCGCTCGGTGTCGGTCAACTGGTCGGCCTGAAGCACATAGATGCCGGCCTCGGCCAGCAACGCTTCGAGCTTGACCCAGCTTTCCTGCTGCTCGTCGGTCAGCTCGGCAACGAAG
The DNA here is from genome assembly GCA_036376815.1 of Methyloceanibacter sp. Classification (GTDB taxonomy): domain Bacteria; phylum Pseudomonadota; class Alphaproteobacteria; order Rhizobiales; family Methyloligellaceae; genus Methyloceanibacter. Next base: position 1,145 of record DASUZQ010000006.1, read on the forward strand.
CGGTTGATGCGGTCGAGCTGCTCTGCCGGCGTCAGCCCGTCCTGGCTCGGCGTATCTATGCCGGCGACGACCTGGCCGCGCAAGCCGGCCACGCGCACCATGTAGAATTCATCGAGGTTCGACGCCGAGATGGACAGGAAACGCAAGCGCTCAAGCAGCGGATGGCGCTCGTTTTCCGCTTCCTCAAGAACCCTGCGGTTGAAATGCAGCCAGGACAGTTCACGGTTGAAAAACCGGCTTGGCCCGAATGAGGCAACACCGGCGCTCGCATCATCCGGTTGCAGCTGTTCCGGTAAAGTCATGAATAACCTCGTGAATTTCGCATCGTCTTGTCGTCTGTCAGCGTCACGCTTTTGGATGTTACCCCGGCAACTGTATCACTTGCGTTACGGCGATGGCCAATCGGCCTGCCCAGCTATTCGGGCGAAACCTCCGTCCCCAACACCTCCGCCACGAGCTGCCGGCTGATCTTGCGCCCCGAGCCGAGCGCCGCCCGGTCGATTGCCGCGACCACGACCGCTGCAGCAGCAAGCGACCGCTCCATGCGGAGCGCGAGAAAATCGAGCACCTTCGGATCGATCGCAAGCTGACGATCCGAGAAATGCTTGAGCATCACCGTCTTGAGCAGGGCGTCGTCGGGGGCACCGATACGCACCGCCGGCAACGCATTGAGCCGCGACCTAAGGTCGGGGAGCGCGCAGTCGGAACGGCTTGGCGCATCTCTTGCGGAGAGCAGCACGAACAGCCGCTTCTCGCGCGCGAGGTTGAGGAGATGGAACAGCGCCTTCTCGTCATATCCCGCCCGATCGATATCCTCGACGATGAGGGTTGACCCCTCTCGCATCGTATTGAGCAAGCCGATATCGAGATCACCGGGCGACACCACCTTCGCGCCCGAACGGGCCTGCCAGACGCGGGCAAGGTGCGTCTTGCCGCTCGCCGCCGGTCCGATGAGGAGCTGGGCGTTGTCCTGCCACTCAGGCCACGAGTCGATCAGCCTGACGGCTCCCCGATTGCACTTGCTGACCAGGAAGTCTTCCGCGCCGAGCGCCGCGCGATGCGGCAGGTCGAGGCTGAGCTGCTTGACGGTCACGAAGCCCTGACCCGCGACTGATCCGGGCCTTTGAGCGGAACCGACTTGCCGGAGCGCGACGGCAAGGGAGCAGGCGCAGGCTCATAGCTCGCCATATGCTTGAGCCATCCCAGGAAATAGGCACCGGCAGAGAGGATGGTGAGCGTGCCGGTCACCGGAATGAGGACCGCCACCAGCTCTTCCAGGCCAAGCCCGAGCCCGAGCTCGGCAAGCACCAGCCCGGCCAACACGATCTGCGCGAGCGTGTTTGCCTTGCTGACCATGAGCGGATGGACGGGGACCGGCCGCGATAGCACCCATGACAACAGGAAGGCGCCGATGATGAGAATGTCGCGGCTGACCACCGCGATCACGAGCCACGCCGGCAGATGATTGGAAAAGCCGAGCGTCACATAGATGCTCATCAAGAGCAGCTTGTCGGCAATCGGGTCGAGATAAGAGCCGAGCTCGGTGCGCCATTGGAAGCGCTTGGCAAGGTAGCCGTCGGCGGCATCGGACACGCCGGCGAGCAGGAACAGCACGAAAGCCGCGGTCATCTCGTGAGTGACGATCAGCCATATGACCAGAGGCACGAGCACGATTCGCGCCAAGGTCAGCGTGTTCGGGATATTCACGTGCGTTTCGCTCCTTGACCGGGCTTTTTAGAACGTCGACTCAACCTATTGAAGTCCTAAGACTTAGCAGATTTATGACCCCGATCGAAGGCTCGGCTCAACGGACACGGAGGACGAAATTCTCCTCCCCGTTCTCGAAGGAAAACCCGCTGTCGGCGAGCACCTTCTGCAGGCGCCCGAGAGAGCCCGCGTAGTCGAAGGTGATGGAGGCCGTCCGCGCCGAAAGCGAGTTGACCTCGAGCCCCTGGAGGCCGGGAACCTGCGCCAGCCGCCCGCGGATCTGCTGCCACTCCTTGAGGCCGGCAAACTGCACCACCGCGGTCACGATTCGCCCCGGCTCTCCTTGCTGTGGGGCCGCTTGGGGCGGCACTCCCTCCTCATATCGCACCGGCGCCACTTGCTCCGGGGACGCCTGCGTCGCCTTCCAGCGGTTCTCCAGGACGGCATAAGCGAAGGAGGCGGCCTGCTGCGCAGCGGCCTTTGGAGGCGTGCCCTCGAATCTGTCGCTCCGTCCGTAGTTGATGCGGCCGACGCCGTCGCTGCCGGCAAGGCGGGTGATGAACTGGCCGCCATCTTCAGCCTGCCCGATGGCGATGATCAGCGGGGCGCTCCCGTAGTCGCCCTGCACCGCGGCAAACGCGCTCTGGTCTCCGGCCAGCACCGCCCTGACCATCCCAAGCTCAAGCCCTGGCCGCGGCTGCAGGACAGTCGCAGGGGTAAGCCCATGAGTGAGGTCGAGGTTGAGCCAGGCTTGGCGCCAGGGGTCGTTGACCCCGCTCTTCACCTGGTTCCCTTCGATGACGAGCGGCAGGATGGAGATCGTCGGCGCCTGCTCCTCGCTGGTTGGCAGCCCAAGGCTCGTGACCAGTTGCTTGACCGCCTCTTCGTTGAAGATGACATCCAGGGTCGCGATGTAACGCGTGGTGGAATATTGCTCCTTGCGGATGGAGATGCTGTTGACCGCGCCTTCGACCTGCTCAGGCTGAAGGTCAGGCAGCTTTGGATAGAAGGCGAAGGGAACGACCCGCCGCAGCACCGTATTGAGACCGCGCTTCTCAGCCTCGGCCATCGCGTTCGCCTTGGCGGCAACTGCGTTCTTGGCGGTGACGTCGACAGCGATCTTGGAGACCGTGTAGGGCGTTTCCTCGGCCTGGGCCGCCCCGACGCAAAGCGCGAGACAGGCGCCGAGGGCCAACCGCATTGGATCACTCATTCGCATACCGGAAGCCTATTCACCCTTTCTGCTTGGCCAGGGCCATCTCAGCAGATGCCGAGGATGCGCGCAAATGTGACCGGCGCGCGGCCGACAGAGCCGGCCAATCGCCCCAGCGGCCTTGACGGGCGCGGGCTCGCCGCTTGATATGCCGGTGCGCTTTAACCCCCGCCTCTCTCCCGAGTGCTCCAGGGTGCCCACGAAATCCAAGGACAAGGCTCCCCTCACCTACCGCGACGCCGGCGTCGACATCGATGCGGGCAACGCCTTGGTCAAGGCGATAGGCCCGCTTGCCGCCAAGACGGCCCGCGCCGGACTTTTGGGCGGCATTGGCGGGTTCGGCGGCCTGTTCGACCTCAAGTCCTGCGGCTTCAAGGACCCGCTTCTGGTCGCCGCGACCGACGGCGTCGGTACCAAGCTCAAGCTCGCCATCGAGACCGGCGCCCATGACGGCATCGGCATCGATCTCGTCGCCATGAACGTCAACGATCTCGTGGTGCAGGGCGCCGAGCCGCTGTTCTTTCTCGACTACTTCGCTACCGGTAAGCTCGACGTCAGTGTTGCCGAACGCGTCATTGCCGGCATTGCCGAAGGCTGCCGCGAGGCCGGATGCGCGCTGATCGGCGGCGAAACCGCGGAGATGCCGGGCCTCTACGCGGAAGGCGACTACGACCTCGCCGGATTTGCCGTGGGCGGCGTCGAGCGCGCCGAGCTTCTGCCGCGTACCGATCTTGAGGCAGGAGATGCGATCCTCGCGCTTCCTTCCTCCGGCGTCCATTCAAACGGCTTCTCGCTCGTGCGCCGCGTAGTGGAGCGGTCCGGTCTTGGCTGGAACGATCCGGCGCCTTTTGCGAAAGGTGAAACACTCGGCGAAGCCTTGATCA
>DASUZQ010000007.1:0-3524 GCA_036376815.1 Methyloceanibacter sp.
GAGCTCGACACTGCGCGTCGGCGCATAGCGCGAGGGAGCCTTGAGCAGGCCGGCAAGCAGCGCCGCTTGCGTCAAGGTCACCGACCGCGCCGAGCGCCCGAAATAGCGCCGCGCCGCCGCCTCCACGCCATAGGTGCCGCCGCCGAAATAGACGCGGTTGAGATAGAGCTCGAGGATCTCGTCCTTGGTGAAGCGGCGCTCGAGCCAGATGGCGTACATTGCCTCTTCGAGCTTGCGTGCAAAAGTGCGGTCCGGCGACAGGAACAGATTCTTGGCTAGCTGCTGGGTGATGGTCGATCCGCCCTGCACCACGCTGCCGGCAATGAGATTGCGCATGCCGGCGCGGACGAGGCCGACCGGGTCGACGCCGAGATGGTTGTAGAAGCGGCGGTCTTCGGTGGCGATCACCGCCTGAGGCAAATAAGGCGGCAGCCGATCGAGGCGGACATAGCCGCGCCTCAAGCCGCGCTCGGCGAGCACGGTGCCGTCGGAGGCGAGGATGGTGAGGTTTGGCGGCCGGTCGTCGAGGGTAAGCAGGATCGGGTCGGGGAGGCGGGCGACGAAATAGAGGAAGCTGCCGACGATGATGAGCGCGATCAAGGCGATCGTCGTGTAAAGGCCGCGGAGCAAGGCGCGGCGGATGGTGCTGCCGGTCTGCGACGTCTTGCGAGGCTTACGCGCGGGCGCGCGCTTGGCTCGGCCGAAATGCGGTTCGATACGCTCTTTCCCCTTTGCCGCCTTCGCCGCCGGCTTTGGCTTCCGCCGCGCTGCCATGGATTGCCTGCCCCAAACGCCAGCGATCGCGGGGGAGGCGCCCCCACGAACCTTGGCGCGGAGAGGCTAAGCGCTTCGCATTGACCCAGGGTTAAGGGATTGCGGCGCCGGCGTTTGATGCCCAACTTGATTGGAGCTTGGCTTCGAAGGCTCGGCGGCACGCTCAGAGCCTAACGACATCTAACGACATGGAGTGTGGTCGTGAATAAGGTTCTCGTCGGTGCCGCGCTCGGCCTTGCTGTCGCGGCGTGGTCTCAGCCGGGCTTGGCCAAAACGTCGCACAAGCACTATCGGCCTTCACCCGAACGCGTCGCGACCCAGGACGGTACGCAAAACGGCAAGGAAGAGACTTGCGGAGATCCCTATTGGGACTGCTGCCTCTCCTATTACCGCGGCTGGGGCCCCGGCGCCTGCGGCCGGTAACGAGCCGGCTGGATAAATGAGCGAAGAAGCTCTAGCGCTCACACGTCCAGATTGGCCACCTGGAGCGCATTGGCCTGGATGAATTCGCGGCGCGGCTCGACCACGTCGCCCATCAGCCGCGAGAAGATCTCGTCGGCCTCGTCGAGCTCGCCTACCTTCACCTGCAGGATGGTGCGGCTTTCGAGGTCGAGCGTCGTCTCCCAAAGCTGCTCCGGGTTCATTTCGCCAAGGCCCTTGTAGCGCTGAAGCGTAAGCCCCTTGCGCCCGGCCGCCATCACGGCGTCGAGAATCTCCGACGGGCCATGCACCACAAGGCTCGAGTCTTTCCGCTTCAGCGTGGCCGTTCGCTCATAGACCTCCTGAAGGTGCTCGGCAAAAGTATCGAGCTTGATCGCGTCGGCTGAGGCAATGAACGGCCCATCGATGAGATGCGACTCCATCACGCCGCGCAGCTCGCGCCAGAAGCGCAAGCCGCCTTCGGTGAGCGCCTCGCCGTGCCAGCCCTTTTCGGTCTCCTCAGAAAGCGAGTCGAGGCGCTTGGCGATGTAAGTTGCCGCGGCTTGTGCTTGCTTGACGTCTTTTAATCGCTTCGGATCGAGCGCCCCCGCGATCGCCGCCTGTTCGACGATAAAGCGGGGATAGCGACTATGCAGGCCTTTGAGAATACCCGTAATCCTGCGCGCGGTCTCGATGATGTCGCGCAAATCTGCGCCGGCGCGGGATGCCTTGTCGCCAGTCATGAGCACGGTGTCTTCGAGGCCCTCGGAAATGAGGTAGTCTTCGAGCGACTTCTCGTCCTTCAGGTAGCGCTCTTGGCTTCCGCGCTTCACCTTGTAGAGCGGAGGCTGGGCGATGAAGAGGTTCCCGGCCTCCACGAGCTGCGGCATCTGCCGGTAAAAGAAGGTGAGCAGCAGCGTGCGGATATGAGCGCCGTCGACGTCGGCGTCGGTCATGATGATGATTTTGTGGTAGCGGAGCTTGGCGAGATCGAAATCGTCGCGCCCGATGCCGGTGCCGAGCGCCGTGATCAGCGTGCCGATCTCCTGGCTCGACAGCATCTTGTCGAAGCGCGCCCGCTCCACATTGAGGATCTTGCCGCGCAACGGCAGCACCGCCTGGAAGGCGCGATCGCGCGCCTGCTTGGCTGAGCCTCCGGCGCTGTCGCCCTCGACCAGGAACAGCTCGGACTTGGAAGGATCGCGCTCCTGGCAGTCGGCGAGCTTGCCGGGAAGAGACGAGATGTCGAGTGCGCCCTTGCGCCGCGTCAGCTCGCGGGCTTTTCGCGCAGCCTCGCGCGCGGCAGCAGCCTCGACGATCTTCTGCACCACGGCGCGCGCCTCTCCCGGGTTCTCCTCGAACCATTGCGAGAGAGCGCCAGCCATAACGCCTTCGACCACCGGGCGGACCTCGGAGGAGACGAGCTTGTCCTTCGTTTGGCTCGAGAATTTCGGATCGGGCACCTTGACCGAGAGCACGCAAGTGAGCCCCTCGCGCGCGTCGTCGCCGGTCAACGCCACCTTCTCCTTCTTGGCGATGCCCGATTCGGCGGCGTAAGTGTTGACGGTGCGGGTGAGCGCCGAGCGCAAGCCGGCGAGATGCGTGCCGCCGTCGCGCTGCGGGATGTTGTTGGTGAAGCAGAGCACGTTCTCGTGGTAGCTGTCGTTCCACCAAAGGGCCGCTTCCACCACTATCTTGTCCTGCTCTTTCTCGACCACGATGGGCTCTGGGATCAGCGGGTGCTTGGTGCGGTCGAGGAAGCGCACAAAGGCGCGCAAGCCTCCCTCATAGCGCATCTCCTCGGTCTTAGGCTCGACGCCGCGATGGTCCGAAAGAACGATGCGCACGCCCGAATTCAGGAACGCCAGCTCGCGCAAGCGATGCTCGAGCGTGGCGTAGTCGAACTCGACCATGGTGAAGGTCTTGGTCGACGGCACGAAGGTGACGCGTGTGCCCGTTCTGGTCGCGGGGCCGACCTCGGCGAGCGGCGCCTCAGGCACGCCGTGGGCAAAGCGCATGAAGTGCTCTTTGCCGGCGCGCCAGATGGTGAGGTCGAGCCTAGACGAGAGCGCGTTCACCACCGACACGCCGACGCCATGCAGGCCGCCCGACACCTTGTAGGAGCTCTGGTCGAACTTCCCGCCGGCGTGGAGCTGGGTCATGATCACTTCGGCGGCAGAGACGCCTTCGCCCTTGTGGATCTCGGTGGGGATGCCGCGGCCGTTGTCCACCACCGTGGCCGAGCCGTCGGCGTTCAAGGTCACTTGGATCTCGTCGCAATAGCCGGCCAAGGCCTCGTCGATGGCGTTGTCCACCACCTCGTAGACCAT
>DASUZQ010000008.1:0-4002 GCA_036376815.1 Methyloceanibacter sp.
ATGGCGGCGCGCCGCTGCTCCTGGAAGCGAAGCACGTCAAGGCGCGGCACGAATATCGCCTCGGCCCCGATTGGCTGAAAGGCGAGCACCCGCATGCGCTGGTGCCCGCCGGCGACAGCGCGCGCAGCCTTGGAGCGTGGACGCTCAGCGGCTGCACCGTGGCGCCTGGCTTCGAGTTCGCCGGCCACGAGCTCGCGCCTGACGGCTTCGAGCCCTAATCCATGAAGGCCCCGCCGTTGATGGTGAGCGTCGAGCCGGTGATCCAGCTCGCCTCGTCGGCGGCAAGGAAGGCCACGCAGCGGGCGACATCGTCCGGCTCGCCGAGGCGCCCGACCGGGATCTGCCCAATGATGCTTTTCATCACCTCCTCGGACACGTTCGCGAGCAGCTCGGTCGCGACGTAGCCTGGCGCGATGGCGTTCACCGTGATGCCCTTCCGCGCGTTTTCGAGCGCGAGCGCCCTGGTGAGGCCGATCATGCCAGCCTTGGCCGCACAATAATTGGAGAGACCGAGCTGGCCCTTCTGGCCATTGATCGAGGAGATGTTAATCACCCGGCCGAAGCTGCGCTCGCGCATGCCGTTGATCACCGGGCGTGTCATGTTGAACACCGAGTCGAGATCGGTGCGGATCACTTCCGACCATTGCTCATGGCTCATCTTCTGGAACATGGCGTCGCGCGAGATGCCGGCATTGTTGACCAGCACCTCGACCGGACCGACCTCGTTCTCGACGCTGACGATGCCCTGCTCGCAGGCGACGTAGTCGCTGACGTCCCATTTGAACACCGGGATCTTGGTGTCCTTCTTGAAGGCTTGAGCGGCCTCGTCATTGCCGCCGTAATTGGCGGCGACGTTGTAGCCAGCCTTCTTCAGGGCCCTGCTGATTGCAGCGCCGATACCGCGCGTTCCTCCGGTGACGAGAGCGACTCTCCCCATGGTGCGTTCCTCCATTTAGGCGCTCTTTACGGGCGCTTGGCATTTGCAAGGAATTGGCCCCGCGACGGACGAGCCGCGCGAGGCCTCAAAAACTGAACACTAACGCGTTCTAATCACGCTCGACGCACATGGCGATGCCCATGCCGCCGCCGATGCACAGCGTGGCAAGACCTTTCTTGGCATCGCGCTTCTGCATCTCATGCAACAGCGTGACGAGGATGCGCGCGCCGGAGGCTCCGATCGGATGACCGATGGCGATGGCGCCGCCATTGACGTTGACCTTACCGGTATCGATGGCGAGATCCTTGTTCACGGCAAGAGCCTGCGCGGCGAAGGCCTCGTTGGCCTCGATCAGATCGAGGTCCGACACCTTCCAGCCGGCCTTCTCCAGTGCCTTGCGCGAGGCGGGGATGGGGCCGGACCCCATGATCTTGGGATCGACGCCAGCCGTCGCCCACGAGGCGATGCGGGCGAGCGGCTTGAGCTTGCGCTTTTTCGCTTCGGCGGCGCTCATCAGCACGAGGGCAGCGGCACCGTCATTGATGCCTGAGGCGTTGCCGGCGGTGACGGTGCCTTCCTTGTCGAAGGCAGGGCGCAGCTTTGCCGCGTCTTCCAACTTTGCGCCCTCGCGGATGTACTCGTCCTCGCTTACCACGGTCTCGCCCTTGCGGGTCTTGATGGTGACGGGAACGATCTCGTCCTTGAACTTGCCGGCCTTCTTCGCCGCTTCAGCCTTGTTCTGCGAGTGGGTGGCGAATTTGTCCTGCTCTTCGCGGGTGATCTGCCATTGGCGGGCGACGTTCTCGGCGGTGGTGCCCATGTGATAGCCGTTGAAGGCTTCCCACAGCCCGTCCTTGATCATGCTGTCGATGAACTCGATGTTGCCCATCTTCTGGCCGTTGCGCAAATGCGCGACGTGCGGGGCGAGGCTCATGCTCTCCTGGCCGCCGGCGACGATGATATCGGCGTCGCCGGTCTTGATCTGCTGGGCGCCCACGGCGACCGCACGCAGGCCTGAGCCGCACACCTGGTTCAAGCCCCAGGCGGTGGCCTCGATGGGAATGCCGGCGGCGATTGCCGCCTGCCGCGCCGGGTTCTGTCCTTCGCCGGCGCTCAGCACCTGACCCATGATCACTTCATCGACATCGGCCGGGGGCACGTGTGCCCGGTCGAGCGCGGCCCGAATGGCGACCTCGCCAAGCGTATGCGCCGGCACGCTCGACAGCGAGCCGTTGAACGAGCCAACCGGCGTCCGCGCCGCGCTGACGATGACAACATCTTCGTCTTTCATACTGGCCTCCAACTACCCCAACATCTCCAAGGTCATACCCTACGGATTCACGCTATGGAAGCCTACGCCTTGACCTGCCTCAAAGGGGTGCGGCAAAGCCTCTGGTGCTTCGCACAAAGAACGTGGTAGTGATTTCGCAGTTGCGGCATGGTTTTGCCTCGGGCTCGACCCGGGGGCCAGGGAGTCTAGAGACACGTGGCTAGAGATACCGACCAGGAGAACCGCCCGGTCATCATCAAGAAATACGCTAACCGCCGGCTCTACAACACCGATACGAGCACCTATGTGACGCTGGAGGACCTCGCCGAGATGGTGAGGTCTGAAAGAGACTTCGTGGTGTACGACGCGAAGACTGGGGAAGACCTTACCCATTCGGTGCTCACCCAGATCATCGTCGAGCAGGAGAGCAGAGGCACGAACCTGCTTCCCATCGGCTTCCTCCGCCAGCTCATCCGCTTCTATGGCGACAGCATGCAGCGGCTGGTGCCGAGCTATCTCGAATTCAGCCTCGATTCGCTCACCCGGCAGCAGGAGCAATACCGGCGCCGTTTCGCCCATACCTTCGGCACGGCGGCCTTCGAGGCCATGCAGGAGCAGGTGCGCAAGAACTTTGCAACCTTCGAGCGCGCGCTTGGCCTGTTCAGCCCGTTCACCGGAACGGGGGCAAGCGAGAGCAAGAACGACCACGCTCCGGCGACGACGGCCAAAGAGCCCAGCGCAGAGACCCCGCGCAGCGACGACGAGATCGCCAATCTGAAGGCTGAGCTTACCGCGATGAAGGAGCGGCTCGACGAGCTCTCGCGGCGCTAGTTTCTCTTCTCCACGAACGCAGACCCCCTCTCCTTAACCCTCCCTGCAAGGGGGAGGGGAGCTCGGCTGGCTGAACGGCAGATGAATAGGCGGCTCAGGCAGGGTTCAGCCCCCGCCCTCTAAATTCCTCCTCAATGAGCTCCTCGAAGCGGGGAGCAGAACCAAAGAGGAGGTTCACCATGACCAGCACTCGCCTTCGCAATTCGCTCACCGCCGCTCTCGCCTTTATCGTCGCTGCCACGTTGATCGCCGGCTCGGCGTTCGCCGCCGACAACGGCAAAAACAAGCGCCGCGGCAACAATGGCCAGTTCAACACCGGCACCTTCCAGATCGTGGTTCCCAAGGCCGACCGCGGTGGCTCGGACAGGCAGATCGCCAAATTCGTTGCCCCGAAAGCCGACCGGGGCAACTCAGGTCCGGTCAAGGTCTTCTCACTGCCGCCAAAGGCGCCGCGGGTGGATCGCGGCTCGACGACGGCGCAATTCGTTGTGCCAAAGGCCGATCGTGGCAACTCGTCCGGCCCCAAGACGCTGTTCTCAATCTCGCCAAAGGCCCCGCGTGCCGATCGCGACTCGACCACTGCTCAGATCGTGGCGCCAAAGGCCCCGCGCGGCGACGGACCGATCGTTGCCACGGCCGACCCGCCGAAGTTTGCCGCCCCGCAACTGCTTGCGCCCGCATCTGCCGCGACGCCCGTCAAGGTCGAGCAGGCCGTTTCTGCCCCGGCTCCGGTTGAGACCAAGGCTGCTGCTCCCATCGTGGCGGCGAGCGAGACCCCTGCACCGGCTGCGGCGGTGACTGAGGCCAGCGACCGCGAGGTCGAGCTTGCCTACGCCCGCGCCGCCAATCGCTACGGCTATGGCGACTATGAAGGCAGCTACCAGAATTACGATCAAGGCTATGACGACACCTATACCGGCGGCTCCTATGGAGACGACGGCTGCAACTAACGTCGGCTCCCTCT
>DASUZQ010000009.1:0-5581 GCA_036376815.1 Methyloceanibacter sp.
TTCAGCCAGAATCTCGCACGAGTTGTTGCCACGGCGACACTTAGGCTTCGACGGAAATGAGGACAAAAGGGACGCCTGTCGACATCAGAGGAAGACATTGTCAGTGGCATTCATGACGCGCTGCAGTCGCGGCTGCATCATCCCTTGCATGGCGGTCAGCCTTTCTTTGCGTTGGTATCGACGCCTCGCAGAAAATCGAGCTCGAAGTCACCGATGACCGGCGCCGTCACATGCTCGGCGTCGGTCTCGCAGAACACCAGGTCCGCTCCCGACTGGCAGCCTTCAGCTTCGACGCAGCGCGGAGCCACCTTGGCGAACTTATCGGGGGTGCAGCCAAAGCATTTCGACCACCACAGGCTCGCCTGGTGCCCGAAATCGGGAAATAGCGCGTCGTTGCGGCCATGGACGATCATCACCCGCCGGACGGAGGGGCAGGACTGGGAAGCGAGGTCGTTTCCGCTAAGTCCGGCGCCGCTCACGAGCATCGCCCGAGGTTGCAGCGCACCTCGCTCGAGCAACGAGATGCCATAGGATGCGCTCGCACCGTCCGAGTGTCCGAGAAACACAACCCGCTCGCGATCGATGCACCATTGCCTCGCCACCGCGTCAGCGACTTTCGAATAGAGTTCGATCATCGACTTCGAGAGCGGTCGAGCATCGGGGAATGCCACGATAAATCCCCTCATCGTCGCGGCGGCAGTCATGGAATAGTATGATTCCGATGCCAGGCGACCGAAGCCGCCGGGCGGAAACGCGACGAGCAGGGGATGAGCACGCGTGCGGTCGTAATTTGCGGGCGTGCGTACGTTGATTTTCAGCCCGTCCTCTATGGTTATGCTGTCTTCTGGCGGCGCCTCGCGCGCACTGCACGTTTGATCCTGCGCTGCATGCGGCAGCATGGCGGCGTAGTCCACCGCCACCGGCGCCTGCACCGGGTTCGCCATGGCGCTCAGCCAGAGCACAACAAACGGAGTTGCCGCGGCTCCGATGACAAAGCAGATGCCGCCGATCCATTTGGCCGGCAAGAGTCGCCTCTGTCGAGGAGCGTCATCCAGCATCATTCGAGTTCTTCCACAGTTCAGAGTCGATGGAACATCGCGATAAACAATCACCCTATTGGATGCTCAGCTAGGATCGGTCAGGTTCCCGGCCAGCCGGTCCCGGCGCGTGCCGTATTCCCCTGTCTCTCCGCATTTTCCAGATGGGCATCGGCGAGGGCAATGAGACGCTCGCGTCCGAAGCTCGGCTCGTGGCCCTTATGGCGACGGAATCCCTGGTAGTCTCGCCCAATTGGCGACCGAGATTAGAAAGCGACTAATGCCAAATTTAGCACTATTAAAGTCAACACTTACCTTTATCGCCGACTTATAATGCGCATCCGACTCCGGGGGAAAGCGAATGCGAACACAAGTTACGGTGTATTTGGCGCCTGATAGAAAGGCCTGGTTGAAGCGCTACGCCCACAAGCAGGGCTTTAAGGAATCAGAACTAATTCACTGGCTGATCGAGCGTGAGCGCAACGTGAGATGGCTGGAACGAAGCCTTCGAGAAACTGACGCCAGGCCTCAATCGAACGCACCAACGCCCAAATTGGGTAGGCGCCAGCGCAAAGTCTGACCTGGCCCAATCGTTCGCTGCAATCGCCGCCTTCGAAGCGTCAGCCTGCGAGAGACGCGTGAGCGACGTCGAGCGGCGGCGCTATTTCGAGATGGTGTAACTCCAAGGGGTGCTTGATGGCGTCAAAGCGGCCTCTCGTCGGCGTCAGCTGTTGCACGCGCTTGCCCGAGGATCCGGTGCAGGCCGTCGCCGAACGCTATCTGCGCACGGCCCCGTTCATCGGTGCTGATTTCGTGTTGGTGCCGGCCATGAGCGACATCCTCGACATCAGGTCGATCGTCGGCCGCTTGGATGGCATCCTGCTGACCGGCAGTCCATCCAATGTGTCGCCGAACAGGTACCGCAGCAGCGAAACCGGGGTCGGCCCTTTCGATCCCGCGCGTGACGAGACCACGCTGCGCCTCATCGATGAAGCGGTGAAGCAGGATCGGCCCGTCTTGGGCATCTGCCGGGGATTTCAGGAGATCGCCGTGGCGTATGGCTCGACGCTCAGGCCCGATCTCGGCCACCCCGACCGCGAGCAGATCCACCACACGCCGGCAGGCGTGCCCTTGGATGAGATGTTCGCTCTTGAGCATCGCGTGGACCTCTCCCCTGGCGGCATATTGGAGCGCGCCTTCAGCGCATCTTCGATCACAATCGTCTCGGCGCATTTTCAAGGCATCGACCAAATCAGCCGGGAGCTCACCGTCGAGGCGACAAGCCACGATGGCGTGATCGAAGGCATTCGTCCCGCGAGCGGCGAGCGCGTGCTCGCCGTGCAGTGGCACCCCGAGTGGCGTGTCGTGGAGGACGCGAATTCCCAAAGACTTTTTGCCTGGTTCGGAATGCTGCTCCGGGGCGCACGCCTCGCGGAAGCCGCCGATCGCGTTGCCGAGATCGCGTCATGAACCCCCAACCGAAATTCGCCGCGGTGTGCTTCGATTGCGACAGCACTCTGAGCCGGATCGAGGGCATCGATGAGCTCGCCTCACGCCGCGGTCTCAAGCGAGAGATTTCGCGCCTGACCGAGGCGGCCATGAACGGATCGTTGGCCCTCGACGCCGTCTACGCCGAGCGCCTCTCCATGGTGTCGCCCGACGAAGCGGCGATGGCCAGGCTCGGCGAGCGCTACGTGGAGGAGTTGGTGCCTGGCGCGCGAGAGACCGTTGAAGCCCTGCACAGCTTGGGCAAGGACGTTTACCTGATCAGCGGGGGGCTCTTGCCGGCGGTCCGGCATCTCAGCCGGGCGCTCGCCATTCCCGACGCGCATGTCTTCGCGGTGGCCGTTCAGTTCGATAGGGCAGGGGCCTATCAAGGATTTGACTCATCCTCTCCGCTCGCACGCTCCGATGGCAAGGCCGTTGTGTGCAGGCACCTCGCTCTCCGCCACGGCTCCATCGCCATGGTCGGCGACGGAGTGACCGATATTGCTGCGCGCGCGGGCGGCGCATACGTCGTCGGTTTTGGCGGCGTCGCCTATCGCGAACAGGTGGCCAAGGATGCCGACTGCTACATCGCCGGCCCTGAGCTCACGGCGACGCTCGAGCAGCTCCTGAGCGAGGAGGAGCGCAACGCGCTGGCCCACGCGTGAGCCCTCCCGCTAGTCCGCCAACCCCGCTCGCTAGCAAGGAGGACAGGCGCTCATTGCCCTTGTCTAGAAGCAGAGACGGTGAGCGCGAGTCACATGGGGCAAGGCTTTGATCGTGTCCAGTACACCATCCGGAATTGGCTCGTCGACTTCCAACAGCGCGATCGCCTTCTCCCCGGGGGCGGAACGGCCGAGACTGAAAGTCGCAATATTCACCTGGGCCGAGCCGAGTGCCGTACCCAGCGCTCCGATGTAGCCGGGCTTGTCGGCATTTTCCGTGTAAAGCATATGCGGGCCGAGCTCTGCTTCCATGGCGATGTTTCCGACCTGCACGATCCTCGGCTTGCCGTCGGAGAATACCGTGCCGGCGACCGTTCGCTCGTTGAACTCGGTCCCCACCCGAAGCCTTACATAGGTCTCGTAGGCCCCTTCCTGGCCACGGGTCACCTCCTCGACCATGATCCCGCGCTCTTTGGCGAGCGCCGGCGCGGAAATCATGTTCGCCTGCTCGAGGAACGGCGTGAGCACTCCCGACAACGCCGCGGCGGTGAGCGCCTTCGTGTTGAGGCTCGCCACCGCGCCGGAATATTCGATGCGCACCGATTTGAGCCCGGTCTCGATGGTCTGGCCGGCGAAGGAGCCAAGCTGCTCGGCAAGCTTGAGGAACGGCATCAGTTTCGGCCGTTCCTCGGCCGATATGGACGGAAAGTTGAGGGCATTGACGATGGCGCCGTCGAGCAGGAAATCAGAGATCTGCTCGGCGATTTGCATGGCGACATTCTCCTGCGCCTCGCGCGTCGATGCACCAAGATGCGGCGTGCAGATCACATTGTTCGACGTGAACAGGATGTTGTCTGTGGCTGGCTCGACTTCATAGACGTCGATCGCGGCGCCCGCGACCTTGCCCGATTGCAGCGCGTCGAACAGGGCCTTCTCGTCGATCAACCCGCCTCTCGCGCAATTGATGATGCGCACCCCGTCGCGCATCGTGCGAATGGCCTCGACGTTGATGATCTTGCGCGTCTTGTCGGTGAGTGGCGTATGCAAGGTGATGAAATCCGCCCGCCTAAGCAGGGCATCGAGCTCGACCTTCTCGACGCCGAGGTCGGTGGCCCGCTCCGGCGACAGATACGGGTCAAAGGCCACGACCTTCATCTTCAACCCCCTGGCGCGGTCGGCAACGATGGCGCCGATATTGCCGCAGCCGATAATGCCGAGACACTTGCCGGTGATCTCGACGCCGATCAGCTCGGACTTCGCCCATTTGCCCGCCCTGGTGGTGAGGTCGGCCAACGGAACCTGACGCGCCAGCGCCAGCATCAAGGTGATGGCGTGCTCAGCGGTGGTGATGGAGTTACCGAACGGCGTGTTCATGACGATGATGCCGCGCGCCGTCGCGGCTCTAAGGTCGACATTGTCCACACCGATGCCGGCGCGCCCGATGACTTTGAGCCGCTCTCCGGCAGCCACGACCTTTTCGGTCACCTTGGTGGCCGAGCGCACCGCGAGCCCGTCATAGTCGGCGACGATCTCGATGAGCTCATCGCGCGTGAGATCGGTTTTGACGTGAGCGTCGATCCCGCGCCTGGCGAAGATATCGAGAGCCAGTCGGCTGAGTTTGTCGGCAACAAGCACCTTTGGCGCCATTGGCTTTCTCCTGTTGCGCCGGAATTGCTGGATGTGAATCAGGCGGCTTGCGTGGAGGCTGCGAGTTCCTTCCGCAGCGTGGCGAAAGCCCAGTCAAGCCAGGGCAGCAGAGCCTCAATATTGCTGGTCTCGACGGTCGCGCCGCACCACAGCCGCAAACCCGGCGGCGCGTCGCGATAGGCGCCGATGTCGTACGCCACGCCTTCCTTCTCCAGCAGTTTGACGATCTTGCCGGCAAACGCCGCCTGCTCTTCAAGAGAGCGCGATGAAATCTCGGCATCGGCGACCCGCAGGCAAACCGACGTGTTCGACCGCGTTTCGGGAACGCTCGCGAGAAAGTCGACCCAGGGCGTGCGCTCCACCCAATCGGTCACGGCTTGCGCATTGCGGTCGGAGCGCGCGATGAACTCTTCGAGTCCGCCTATGCTTTCCGCCCAGGCAAGAGTGTCGAGGTAATCCTCCACGCACAGCATCGACGGCGTGTTGATGGTCGCTCCCTCGAAGATCTCCCGGTTGAGCTTGCCGCCTTTGGTCAGCCGGAAGATCTTGGGCACCGGCCAATTCGGCGCGTGGCTCTCCAAGCGCTCGACTGCGCGTGGAGACAGAATGAGCATCCCGTGCGCAGCCTCGCCGCCGAGAACCTTCTGCCAGGAATAGGTGATCACATCGAGCTTCGACCAATCGAGGCGTTGCGCGAAAATGCCTGAGGTCGCGTCGCAAATGGTAAGGCCCTGCCGGTCAGCCGCG
>DASUZQ010000010.1:0-5980 GCA_036376815.1 Methyloceanibacter sp.
GCGGTGGCGTCGTCCTTGAAGTGCTGGACGAGCGTGCCCGGCTCGGGACCTTCATAGAGAATCTTGGCCTTGCCTTCGTAAATGCGGCGGCGCCGGTTCATGTTACGTTCCTCTCACTCTTAGCGTCCGTCGAAGCTGACAGCACGACCAGCGCGCGGAAACGAAATGCCCGTACCGCGCCTGTCGCCGATTGCTCTTCTGCGGAATCAAACCCAGGGTCTGAGGCGACCTTAACGTAAGGGGAGGGGAGTGACAACGCCCGCTCTCCAAGCGTCCCCGGCCTTCCGGGATTTGTTGATTTTCGAGCCTCCAGGCGGTATCCCTCGACCAAGGGAGAGACATAAATTTCCTTGATTTCTGCGGTTTTCCGCGGCGCCATCGGCGCCTCAAGAGGAGAGATGCGGCAGATGACCACGTTTGAGGATCGGGAGAAGGGCTTCGAGCGGAAGTTCGCCCATGACGAGGAGCTCAAATTCAGGGCCACGGCGCGGCGCAACCGGCTGATCGGCCTGTGGGCGGCGGAGAAGATGGGGCTCAGCGGCGACGAGGCGCAGGCCTACGCCCGCGAGGTGATCAAGGCCGACCTGGCCGAGCCGGGCGATGAGGACGTGTTTCGCAAGGTGCGGGCCGATTTCGACGCGAAAGGCGTCGATCAGTCCGACCATCAGATCCGCCGAATCATTGGGGAGATGATGGCCGAGGCAGTGCGCCAAATCGAAGCCGAAGCCAAAGCCTAGAAAGCGGCCGATGCCCGAGGACCGCTTCCGCAAGGCGGCAAAAGACGGCCGCACCCTGCTCAACGCTTGGCTGACGCTCAATTCGCCGTTCCTCATCGAGCTGATCGGCGAAGCTGGGTGGGATTGCCTCACCATCGATCAGCAGCATGGCCTTGGCGGCAACGACGTTCTGCTGCAATGCCTGACGGCGGCGAAGGCTTGCGGAATGCCTGCCATCGTGCGCGTCGCCGAGAACGATCCCGGTCTTGTCGGGAGAGCGCTCGATGCCGGGGCGCAAGGCATCATGTGCCCTTTGATCGCGACCGTTGAAGACGCGGAAGCCTTCGTGCAGGCGGTGAAATTCCCGCCGCGGGGCAACCGGAGCTGGGGTCCGTACCGGGCGCGGCTCGGCTATGACGGCGACTATTTCACCACCGCCAACGACTGGACCATCGCCTGTCCCCAGATCGAGACCAAGGGCGCGCTTGACCAGCTCGACGAGATCCTGGCGCTCGATGGCGTCGACATGGTGTGCTTTGGCCCCAACGACCTCTCCGTGGCGCTCACCGGCCGCCTCGACATTCATTCCAAGGAGGTCAAGGAGGCCATGACTCTGGTTCTTAGGAAATGCCGCGAAATGTCTGTCATGGGACTGATTTTTGCCAACGACGTCGACTACGCGAAGCCGCTCGTCGCGGCCGGCTGGAACGTTGTAGCGGTCGGCACCGACGCCGGCTGGTTCTCCAAGGCCGCCGCCGATATGAAGCGCGAAGCGACCGGCGCTTAGGGTTTTTCCTCACTAAACAGTTTGTCATGCCCGGGCGTAGTCCCGGGCATCCACGAATTTCTGGCGACGCGAGGAAGACGTGGATGGCCGGGACAAGCCCGGCCATGACGAAAAGTGGATGCTGACGGTGGCGCCTTCCTGTGCCATCATGTGAGTCATAGCATGTGAGTCATAGGAAGAAGGGGGCTGCGTCCAGCCATGCGCGCTTGGATCACGGTGCTTGTCGCTGCCGCCGCACTTGCGGCTGGCACGAGCGTGGCGCTATCGGGCTGGCGGTCGGAGGTTCCGGTCTATCCCCCCTATCCCTATAAAGCCGGGCACTATCCGACGGCGGATTCCTACTACGACCTGCCGCCCTACGCTGCCACCAATCCCGGCTTCTACCGCTGGCGCTATTTTATGATGGCGCAAGAGCGCAACCGCTACCGCTACATACCGCACATCTTCCGCGGCTACGGCAACGGCGACGGCCTCAAATAACCGCTGATCGGGGCTGAGATCGATCGGCCTCGGCTTGGGCCTGAGCCCAGCCAGCCGTCATTGCGATGCTGCGCCGCATTGCGGAACCGGGCTTCATAGGACGGTGTTGCTCCTGCCTTATCGTGCGCTCCGGCGGCGCCAAGGAGGTATGGCATGCGGTCTTTTTGCAAGCTGGTGACGGTGATATTGGCGCTGATCGGCGCTTCTATCGCCTGCGCTCCTGCATCGCCGGCGTTAGCGGCCAAGCCGCCGAGCCAGCGCTACTATGCTCATCACGGCGGCGCCGATATCTACGGAACGCCTGCGCGCCAAGCCTCGCGGATCTTTCGCTGCCATGGCGGGCGCCATTACACCTACGCCGGCGGCTGGGGCTGCGATTACTACGCTTATTCCTACGATTGGCCGTATGGGCGCCGCCGTTAGGCTCAGCGCTTCCGCTTCGCCTTTCCGAACACGCGATCGAAGATCGTGTCCACGTGCTTCAGGTGATAGTCGAGGTCGAACTGGGCGCGCAACGTCTTTTCGGGCAGAGCGCGCGTCACCTCCTTGTCGGCGACAAGCGCATCGAGGAAACTGCCGCCCCTCTCCCACACCTTCATGGCGTTGCGCTGCACGACCCGGTAGGCGTCCTCCCGCGACACGCCGGCCTCGGTCAAGGCGAGCAGCACGCGCTGCGAGTGGATGAGGCCGCCGAGCCGGTCGAGATTGGCGCGCATGCGCTCTGGATAGACCACGAGGTTCTTGATCAGCTCGGTGAGACGCACAAGCGCGAAGTCGAGCGCGATCGTTGCGTCAGGCCCGATCACCCGCTCGACCGAGGAGTGGGAGATGTCGCGCTCATGCCATAGCGCCACGTCTTCAAGCGCAGGGAGCGCATAGCCGCGGACAAGGCGGGCAAGGCCGGTGAGGTTCTCCGAAATCACCGGATTGCGCTTATGCGGCATGGCGGAGGAGCCCTTTTGCCCTTCCGAGAAAAACTCCTCGGCTTCGGAGAGCTCGGTCCGCTGCAGATGCCTGATCTCGGTGGCGAGGCGCTCGATCGAGCTCGCCACCACGGCGAGCGCGGCGAAATAGGCGGCGTGGCGGTCGCGCGGGATCACCTGCGTTGAGATCGGCTCAGGGCGAAGCCCGAGCTTTTCGGCCACGTAGTCTTCGACTCGCGGGTCGACATGGGCAAAGGTGCCGACCGCGCCCGAGATGGCGCAGGTTCCGACCTCGTCCCGTGCCGCGACGAGCCGCGCGCGGGCGCGGGTGAATTCGGCATAGGCATAAGCGAGTTTGAGCCCGAATGTGGTCGGCTCGGCATGCACGCCGTGGCTGCGGCCGACGGTCAGCGTGTTCTTGTGCTCGAGCGCGCGCGCTTTCAGCGCGGCAAGCAGTCCATCCACGTCGGCGATGAGCAGATCGGCGGCTTGCACGAGCTGAACGTTGAAGCAGGTATCGAGCACGTCCGAGGAGGTCATGCCGCGGTGCAGGAAACGCGCCTCGGGCCCGACGTTCTCGCTGACGCTGGTCAGGAAGGCGATGACGTCGTGCTTGACCTCTGCTTCGATCTCGTCGATGCGGTCGATGTCGAAACGCCCGCGCTTCTTCACCGCCTCCGCTGCGGATTTCGGGATCAGCCCGAGCTTGGCCATGGCTTCTGCCGCCAGCGTCTCGATCTTGAGCCAGATGCGAAACTTGGCCTCAGGCTCCCAAATGCGAGCCATGTCGGGGCGGCTGTAGCGGGGGATCATGCGAGAAGACCCTTCCTGCGATAGCGCAGGTAAGTTGATCTAGCAGAGCCGCGCGCCCCGCTCAAATCGTGGGCGGGGGTTTATGCCCGTATGGTTTTCGGCCCGCGCGGCCCGAAAATCGCAAGATAGAGCGCAGCCGCAAGCATCAGCCCCGCATAGCCCGGGCGCGGCGGCACCAGCATGAACAGCACGAAGGAATAGAAATCGCTGAGCGAGGACCAATAAAGCCCGCTCAACGACCAATCGAGCTGATTGGGGTAGGTGATCATCAGATAGATGACCCTGAGCAGACCGCCGAAGCTGCAAAACGCCACGACGAAGACGAACAGCGCAAACAGGAAGCGGACGAGGAAGCCGCGGGTCGCAGCGAATTGCTGCACCCACCAGGCCACGAGGGCGGCGAGACCCCCGGCGTAGCCGACGATTTGCAGCGTGTTCCGGGTCGTGTCGTTCATCACGCTGTTCGGCTGCATGTAATCGCCAATCAGCACGGCATTCATGCAAATGGCCATGACGATGGCAAAGGCCACGGCGAGCACGAAGCCGACGATGCTGTTGAAGGTCACCTTTTCCATCGAAAGCGTCCCTCTGAAAGTCCGTCGCCCCGCGAAGACTATGCCGGGGAAATGCCCGCCCGGCAATCGGGGCCGGAGAGCTGATTTGGCGGGGGTGGCGCGCCAGGGATGGCTTGCCGCACCGGCCGGTTTGTGGTCCGATCCGGCCCGACCGAAGTCCCTGGGAGCCAGCGCCAATGGCATTTGACGATTTGAAGGCCGAACTTGCTCTGCTCATCAATCAGATGGAGAACCAGCCGGAGGATCCGCACGAGCTATACCTGCAGATCCGCGAGAAGCTGAACGAGATGCGCGCCTTCGGCATGCCGCTGCCAGAGGACCTCGTCGAGTTCGAAAAGGACCTCGAGGAGCAATTCGCTGCGACCAAGCGCGCGGCGAAGAAGGATTGAGGCCGGTCCACCAAAAAAGCACTTGTCATGGCCGGCCTTGTGCCGGCCAGCCACGTCTTTGCTCTTCAACCGGGAAATTCGTGGATGGCCGGGACGACGCCCGGCCATGACGCTTCACTGGTGGAGGCGATAATCAAGGTTAGCCGGCCGGAGTGGAAGCTGGCGGATCGATCTGCTCGTACCCCCCCTTCGACCAGCGATAGACCGCATAAGGCGGCAGGTTCGGGTCGCCCTTCTCGTTGAACTTGAACTTGCCGATCACCGTGTCGAACTCGGTGTCGTTCAGCGCCTTGATGATGTCGTCTTTCTCGACGCTCTTCGCGTTCTCCGCCGCCTGCTTCCACGCCTGAAGCGCGGCATAGGTGTAGAGCACGTAGCCCTCGGGTTCGATGCCCTTGTCCTTGAAGCGCTTCACAACCTCAGCAGCGGCGGGATTCTTGCGCGGGTCCGGCGAGAAGGTCATCAGCGTGCCTTCGCCGGCGTCGCCGGTGATCGACCAGAACTCCTGGGTGATCAGCGCATCGCCGCCCATGAGGATGGTCTGCATGCCCTGGTCCCGCATCTGGCGAATGATTAGCCCGGCCTCGGTGTGGTAGCCGCCGAAATAGACGACGTCGATATTGGCCTGCTTGAGCTTGGAGACGAGCGCCGAATAGTCCTTCTCGCCGGCGGTGATCGCCTCGTACATTTCCTCCTGCTTGCCGGCCGCGTTCATCGCCTTCTTGGTCTCGTCGGCAAGCCCCTTGCCGTAGGCCGTCTTGTCTTGGACGAAGGCGATCTTCTTGTCGCCGAGATGGCTCGCAAGATATTTGCCGGCGACGCCGCCCTGCTGGTCGTCGCGGCCGCATACCCGGTAGATATTCGGCCCGGCGCGGTCGTCGGTTAAGGTCGGGTTGGTGGAGGCCGGCGAAATCTGCACCATGTCGCTTTCGGCGTAGACCTTCGATGCCGGGATGGAAGAGCCCGAGCAATAATGCCCGGCCACGAGCTTGACGCCGGCGCCGGTCATCTGGTTGGCGACGGCCACCGCCTGCTTCGGGTCGCAGGCATCGTCGCCGATAGAGAGGTCGAGTTTCTTGCCCAGCACGCCGCCGGCGGCATTGATGTCCGCGACGGCCATTTCGCCGCCGTTCTTCATCTGGGCGCCGAAAGAGGCGTATTGGCCGGTGATCGGGCCGACGATCGCGATG
Source organism: Methyloceanibacter sp. (assembly GCA_036376815.1). GTDB lineage: Bacteria > Pseudomonadota > Alphaproteobacteria > Rhizobiales > Methyloligellaceae > Methyloceanibacter. The sequence goes on from DASUZQ010000010.1 coordinate 5,874, forward strand.
GGGGTAGTCGTATCCCCGTCACCCCCGCCGCAGCCGGTCAGGATTACGGCGGCCAAAACGATGAGCAGCCCGGCAATTCGTTGCATTGTCACCTCCCTAGTGAATCT
>DASUZQ010000011.1:0-6032 GCA_036376815.1 Methyloceanibacter sp.
ATCGGATCGCCTGGATTGAGCTTGTTCTCGATGCCGTCGAGCCCAGCCATCAGCATGGCAGCGAAGGCGAGATAGGGATTAGCGGCGGGATCGGGAAAGCGCACCTCGACGCGCTTGGCCTTCGGGCCTGAGCCGAGCGGAATGCGGCAGGACGCCGAACGGTTGCGCGAGGAATAGGCGAGCAGCACCGGCGCCTCGTAGCCCGGCACCAGCCGCTTGTAAGAGTTGGTGGTCGGGTTGGTGAACGCGTTGAGCGCCTTGGCATGCTTAAGGATGCCGGCGATGTACCAAAGCGCATAGTCGGAAAGGTCGGCGTATTTGTCGCCGGCGAACACCGGGGTCGAGCCCTTCCAGATCGACTGGTGGGTGTGCATGCCGGAGCCGTTGTCGCCGAACACCGGCTTCGGCATGAAGCAGGCAGTCTTGCCATAGGCCTGGGCCACCATGTGGATCACATATTTGTAGATCTGCATGGCGTCGGCGGTCTTCACCAGCGGGCCGAACTTGATGCCGAGCTCATGCTGCGCCGCGCCGACCTCGTGGTGATGCTTCTCGGTGGTGACGCCCATGTCGGCCATGACGGAAAGCATCTCGGAGCGAAGGTCTTGTGCCGAATCGACCGGGGGCACCGGGAAGTACCCACCCTTGGTGCGCGGCCGGTGGCCGAGATTGCCCATCTCGTATTCGGTGTCGGTATTGGTGGGCAGCTCGGCCGAGTCGATCTTGTAGCCGCAATTGAACGGCTCGGCGGCGAAGCGGACGTCATCGAACACGAAGAACTCGGCTTCAGGCCCGAACACCGCCGTGTCGCCAACGCCGGTCTGTTTCAGATAGGCCTCGGCCTTGCCGGCGATCGAGCGCGGGTCGCGCTCGTAAGGCTCATTGGTCAACGGCTCGAGCGTATCGCAGAAGATCGCGAGCGTGCTTTGCGCGAAGAACGGGTCGAGCACTGCCGAGGAGGGATCCGGCATCAGCTTCATATCCGACTCGTTGATCACCTTCCAACCGGCGATGGATGAGCCGTCGAACATGATCCCGTCGGTGAACGCCTCCTCGTCCATCACCTTCGAGTCCATGGTGACATGTTGCATCTTGCCCCGCGGATCGGTGAAACGGAGGTCGACGAACTTGATTTCATCGTCTTTGATTTTTTTCACTACGTGCTTAGCGTCTGCCATTTTCACTCCCCTGTCCTTCGTATGTTTGATGCCGCCTTGCCAGCTCCCTGCAAGGCGGCGGTATCGATCTTGATCCTGGGTCGTCCTAGGGTCAGCATTGTTGACTCGTCAGATGGCGTCGTTCCCGGTCTCGCCGGTGCGGATGCGCACGGCTTCCTCCACATTCGACACGAAAATCTTGCCGTCACCGATGCGACCCGTCTTCGCCGAGGCGATGATCGCGTCGATGGCCTTTTCCACCATGCCGTCGCCGAGCACGAGCTCGAGCTTCACCTTGGGCAGGAAATCGACCACGTATTCGGCGCCACGATAGAGCTCGGTATGGCCTTTCTGGCGTCCGAACCCCTTGGCTTCGGTGACGGTGATACCCTGCAATCCGATCTCTTGCAGGGCTTCTTTGACCTCATCCAGCTTGAACGGTTTGATGATCGCCTCGATTTTTTTCATGTTCTCCACCGCACCTCCCCATTGGGCATACCAAACCGCTTAGGCCCGCGCGCGTTCGCCCGCAGCCTGCCGGACTCCTGCCGCCGCCCAAGCACGCCCTATGCCAATCTTGTCAGGGGGAGGGTTCCTTCTGATTCCAAGGTTTTACGAGCAGGCGCCGGGCCATCCCGGCACCGCCCTCGTAAGCCAAGCCTAGGATTTAAGCAATATGCACAGGATTTCAGCAATCTGCCCGAGACATGCGCCTTTTTCGTTTTCGTTGAGGCTTTGCTTTATCGTGCCATCGATGCTCGAGCTGCTGACGTCTGAGGAGATGGGTCAAGCCGACCGCCTTGCCATGGAAGGCGGGGTGCCGGGCCTTGAGCTCATGGAGAATGCCGGACGTGCCGTGGCCGACGAGGTCGCCACGCGTTTCCCCGACGCAAGCGTGGTGGCAGTGCTTTGCGGGCCCGGCAACAACGGCGGCGACGGCTTCGTTGCCGCCCGCCATCTGCTCGACAAGGGCTACGCCGTGCGCCTCGGGTTCAAAGGGGACCCGGGCCGCCTGCCGCAAGACGCCGCCGCCATGGCCAAGGCCTGGACCGGCGCCATCGAGCCTCTGAGCGCAGCACTTCTCTCACGCGCCGAGATTGTGGTCGATGCGTTGTTCGGAGCAGGCCTTGCGCGGCCCATCGAGGGCGATTTCGCCACGCTGGTCGAGGCCGTGAATGCAAGCGGGCTGCCCGTCATCGCGGTTGATGTGCCGAGCGGCGTCGACGGCACCACCGGCGCGATCAAGGGGATCGCCGTGCGCGCGCTTGCCACGATCACCTTCTTTCGCCTGAAGCCGGGGCACCTGCTGTTGCCGGGGCGCGCGCTGTGCGGCGAGACGCGCGTGGCCGATATCGGCATTCCCGACAGCGTGCTTGAGATCATCAAGCCGAAGACTTTCGCCAATGAGCCTCCTTTGTGGCTCGCGGGTTTTCCCTGGCCCACGCCGCAAGGCCATAAATACGCGCGCGGTCACGCTGTGGTCGTATCCGGTCCGGCCTTCTCGACCGGGGCGGCGAGGCTCGCGGCCATGGGAGCATTGCGGGCCGGCGCCGGCCTCGTCACCGTGGCCTCGCCCAAGGACGCATTGGCGGTGAACGCTTCGCAGCTCACCGCCGTCATGGTTCGACCGCTCGACGATGCGAAGGAGCTTGCTGAGCTCTTGTCTGATGAGCGGAAGAACGCGCTGCTGATCGGCCCTGGCGTTGGCGTCGGCGAGAGCACCAAGGCAATGGTCATGGCGGCGCTGGCGAGCGAGGCTGCGATTGTCCTCGACGCAGATGCGCTAACGTCCTTTTCCTCCGACTCCGGCGCGCTCTTCGCTGCCATTCGGAGGCGTGAAGCTTCGGTCGCGCTCACGCCGCACGAGGGCGAGTTCGCGCGTCTCTTCGGTCCGATCGGGGAGGGGGCCAAGCTCGACGCCGCCCGCGCCGCGGCAGCGCGCTCGGGCGCCGTCGTGCTGTTGAAGGGCTCAGATACCATCGTCGCCGCACCTGACGGCAGAGCCTCGATCAATGCTACATCGAGTCCCTGGCTTGCCACGGCCGGGACCGGCGACGTGCTTGCCGGAATGGTCCTCGGCCTGCTGGCCCAGAGGATGGATGCCTTCGAGGGCGTTTCCGCCGCGGTTTGGATGCATGGCCGCGCGGCGCAACTCTTCGGACCTGGCCTGATCTCCGAGGATTTGCCCAAGATGCTGCCGGCGGTCCTCCGTGAGCTTGAGGCAGCAAGCGAGAAATGCCGGGAAAAGGGGGCCTGAGCACGCGGGGAGGGTTCCTGGTGACCCGATGTTGACACAGTGCGACCTTATAGGGGACATGAGAGTCGGAGGGGCTCGAAAAGCCCGTTTTCTCGCCATGGGCTCATGACCAGTCGGCGCTTCACGCTTGTTGGCCTTGCTCTCGTCCTCGTCGTCGCTACGGGTCAGTCGAGCGCCGAGGACGTGACGCTCCTCCGCGCCCGCGAGGGCGCGGCGGCGCTGCTCCGCGGCCAATATGACAAGGCGCTCGCCGCCTATGACGAGGCTCTGTCCAATCCGGAAATCGCCGATTTCGTCAAAGCCAGCATCTACAGCGATCGCGGCGTCGCCAAATGGCGCTTGAAGCAGACCAAGGAAGCCGTCGACGACTTCAATCAGTCGATTCAGATCTCGCCGGAGAGCGCCTCTGTCTACAACAACCGGGGCAACGCTCTCATGGATTTAGGCCACCCCGACGAGGCGGTGAAGGATTTCGACCGCGCCATTGCGCTCTCGCCGAATTACGGCGCGGCCTACAACAACCGCGGCAACGCCCATGCCGTGCTCGCCCAATACGAGCCGGCCTTCCAGGACTATCGCAAGGCCGTCGAGCTGATGCCGACCAGCGCCGTCGCCCTCAACGGCCGCGGCAAGGCGCACGCGTCGTTGCAACGCTATCACGCCGCGGTCCGCGACTACTCCCGCGCCATCGCCCTCAACACCAAATACGACGCTGCCTACGAGAACCGCGGCGAAGCCTACCTTGCCCTCGGGCGGGACGATGAGGCCGCGGCGGACTTTACCCAGGCGCTCGCCTCAAAGCCGGACCAGCCGGACGTGCTGCTCTTGCGCGCTCGCGCCTATGCCGGCGACAAGAAGTACAACCCCGCCGTCGACGACCTCAGCAAGGCGATCGAGCTCAAGCCTGACCTGACCGACGCCTATATCGAACGCGGCGAGGTCTACACCCAGGTGCGCCGCCTTCCCGACGCCATCGCCGATTTGACCCGCGCCATCGAGCTTAACCCGCAAAACGCCGAGGCTTACGCCATGCGCGCCGAGGCAAGGATGAAGGCGGCGCCGCCGAAGAAGCCGGAGCCTGTGTCCACCGTTGCCAAACAGCCCGCAGCCGACCCTGTCGATCCGAACGCTGCACCCCCTGCCGCCCCCGGTGCGCCTGCGGATGCGAATGCAGTTGCTCCAGGCGCGACGCCTTCTGCCGACCCGAACGCTGCGGCTGCACCGGTCGATCCGAACGCCGCGACGCCTCCTGCCGATGCGAATGCCGCTCCGGGTACGCCGACCGCCGCCGCTGATCCGAACGCGGCCGCTACTCCTGAAGATTTGAACGCTGCCGCGACCCCGGCTCCTGCCACCCCGGCCGATACGAATGCTCCTGCCGCCCCGGCTAATCCCGACGCTGCGGCTGCACCGGTCGATCCGAACGCCGCGACGCCTCCTGCCGATGCGAATGCCGTGGCTCCGCCAGACGCTGGCGCCGACCCGAATGCTGCGCCCGCGGCAGATGCCGCTCCCGAGCCCGTTCGGGCTGACGACGAAGCGCTGAAAGACCTGCAGCAGGCGCTGACGATTGCCCCTGACGATCCGGTTGCCTTGCGTCTTCGCGGCGATTTCTATCAAGCCACCGGCAAGACGACGGAGGCGATTGCCGACTATCAGGCAGCGCTCGCCAAGGACCCCTTCCAGAGCGAGAGCCGCGATGCGCTCGAGAAGCTCGGTCAGGACGTGCCGGACGAGCAGGGGCAGCCCTTGGCGCCTCCGGTGTCCGACTGGGTCGTGACCGAACCGTCCCCTGGGCGTTACGTCGCGACCAACCCGAAGTACAAAAAATTGCGCGCCGAGCTCGAGATGTTCGGCTCGGGAAAACCCAAGATCATCGAATGGACGCAGATGAAGGATGCGCTGGCCGGCATCGGCCTGCTTCGCTACTACGCCGGCGATTTGGCGGAGGGGGCCAATCAGGAGCTCGTCTATACGGCGATCATCGACCTCTGGGCGAACAAGGTGGTCACCATCGAGCCCTACAGCTGGGGCACCAATGCTGCCAAATGGGATTGGCAGGCCTATTCGGTGGTGGTAACCGACCCCGACGGCACCCCCAACGAGATCAAGCTCCGGAAGCCGAAAGCGAGACCGGTTGCCCGCGAGGGCGGCTTCTTTGACCCATGGGGTGGGCCGGCACAGAGCCAGGCTCAGCCTCGCGGTCGTCGCGGCGGAGGCGGTGGCGGAGGAGGAGGCGGGCTCTTCGGCTGGTTCGGCCGGTAGTCTGTTCGGATAACGCCGCCTCCGGTCGCGCCGGAATGACGGTCCTAGGAACCCCAAGTAGCCAATCACATGACCCTCTTCCTTGCCAGCGTGCGCGACGAGGCCGAAGCCGCGGTCGCTCTCCTCGCCCGCGCCGACATTATCGATCTGAAGGAGCCTCGGCGGGGCGCGCTTGGCGCGCTCGACCTCGACACCACGCGCAGCATCGTGTCGCTCGTCGGGGGTCGCGTGGCGGTGAGCGCCACCATCGGCGATCTGCCGATGCTGCCGGAAACCATCAGCACTGCGGTGCTGGAGAAGGCAGCCTGCGGCCTCGACTACGTTAAGTTCGGGTTGTTCCCCGACGGCGACGC
>DASUZQ010000012.1:0-3457 GCA_036376815.1 Methyloceanibacter sp.
CCGGTGGCGCAAGCCAATATCATCCGCGATTTCGTCGCCCGCGCAGACGCCATGGGGATCGACTACTCGATCGTTGAGGCATTCGACCAGCCATGGAAAACCTTTGAAGGCAGCGTGGGCGCCTATTGGGGCCTCTTCAACAGCGACCGTGAGCCGAAATTTGCCTTTGCCGGATCGGTCGACACGCCAAATTGGGTGCTGAAGACCGCGGCCGCCCTTGCCATCGGGCTCCTGCTTTGCATCCCGATCTTCGCCAGCCCCGGCGTGTCGCCCATCCAGGCCGCCGTGTTCGCCGGCACGGCACACGCCATCGGAGCCTGGGGCTCGAGCGTCTTCGACTATTGGGCGACCCATTACTTCGTGCTTGGCTCGCTCATCGCCATGATCGTTGGCGCGACGCTCCTCGTGCCGCTCGTCGCTATCATGAAGCAGCGTCTCGATGAGCTTGCCGAGATCATCTTCGGCGGTGGTCCGAAGCGCCTATTGGCCCCAGGCCACGTCGTTCCGGACCGCCGCCCCTTCGTGTCGATTCATATTCCGGCCTACCGCGAGCCGCCGGAGATGTTGTTGCAGACGCTGGATAGCGTGGCCAAGCTCGACTGGCCCAATTTCGAATGCATCGTGGTCATCAACAACACGCCAGAAGCGAACCTGTGGCGGCCGATCGAGGAGCACTGCGAGCTGCTTGGGCCACGCTTCAAATTTGTTCGCGAGGATCAACTCAAGGGCTTCAAAGCGGGGGCGCTCAGGCTCGCGCTTGACCACACGTCGCCTGAAGCCGAGATCATCGGCGTGCTCGACGCCGACTATGTGGTTCATCCGGACTGGCTCAAGGATCTTGTTCCGGCCTTCGCCACTCCGAGCGTCGGCCTCGTGCAGGCGCCGCAGGATCACCGCGACGGCGACCGGAGCGTGGTGCACGCGGTGATGAACCGCGAATATGCCGGCTTTTTCGATATCGGCATGGTGCAACGGAACGAGGTCAACGCCATCGTCTCGCACGGCACCATGTGCCTCGTACGCCGCAGCGCTCTCGTCGATGCCGGCGGCTGGTCGAGCGATACCATCGTCGAGGATGCCGATCTCGGGCTTACCCTGCTCGCGCGCGGATGGTGTACCCACTACACGCGCCGCCGCTATGGCTGGGGCCTGCTGCCGTCGGACTTCGCCGCCTACAAGCGGCAGCGCCACCGCTGGGCCTATGGCGGCGTGCAGCTCATCAAGAAGCATTGGCGCGCCTTCATCCCCGGACGGAGCCACATCACCACGCAGCAACGAACGGAGTTTCTGTTCGGCTGGCTCACCTGGCTCGGCGCCGAGAGCCTTGGCGTCGCGATTGCAATTCTCAATCTGATCTGGATGCCGCTCGTCGTCTTTCTCGGCATTGCCGTGCCGCAGGCGGTGTTGACCATTCCCGTACTCGCCGCCTTCTCGGTGATGCTTCTGCATTTCATGGTGCTCTACCGGACGCGGGTCCGGGCGCCGACGTTCGCATCGCTCGGCGCCGCCTTCTCGGCCATGGCCCTGCAGCTGACGGTCGCCCGCGCCGTGGCGGATGGGCTGTTCAAGGACGGCGTGCCGTTCCTGCGCACCGCCAAAGGCTGCGCGGGACGCGCCACCCAGCGCTTCCCAGCCTTATGGGAGGGGGTGCTTGGGACGTTGCTGATCCTTGGCTCGCTCGGCCTTTATCTCACCAACTACCAGCAGGTGACCGAGATCTCGATCTTCAGCGCGGTCATGCTGGTGCAGAGCCTTCCCTTCCTTGCCGCTGTGGCGGTGACTTTGTTCGAGCGCTCCTCGCTCAACGACTTCGCCACCTGGCGCAAGCTCGCGGCAGCACTTGCCACCTACCGTCCGCGCCTGCCGCGCGGGCCCCAGCCGACGGCGGGACCGCCAGCGAGCGGCGACATCGGCATCTTGCCCTAGGCAAACAGGGCCTTTCCAGTCGCTTGTGGGCGGCTTTCCCGTAGCGCTTTTCCTGCTCTCCGCCCTTTGGCATAGTGCCTGCCGCCGCATCACCGGCCCGGTTCAAGGTATTGGGGGGAGGGATCTATGACGTCTGCAAATCTGTTGATCGTGATTCTCGTTGGCGCTGTCGTCGGCGCGCTTGTCGGGTTGGCGCTCGGCGGCGCGCTCACCGGATTCTATCTCGCGGTGGTCGCGGGCTTCCTCGCAACAGTGATCGCCGGTGTCGCCCGCAACGAGATCATGAAGCGTTCTGGCGCCGGCCCCGACGATTGGAAGATCCCCAATCTCGTGCTGATCTATTCGGCGGTCGCCTCGCTCGGCGGCAGCTCCTTGGCCGACGAAGTCGCGCGGATCAGTGGAATCGATTCAGGGATTTGGCTCGGCATGCTCGCCGGTCTCTTCTCGTGCATCCTGCTCGCGATGCTGATGATCACCTATTACATGAACCCGGAGACGGGGCGCCCCTGGAAGCGCTGACGCGCAAACTGACGCTTCGCCAATCGCGTTCGACTTTCTGGACCCCTGGGGATCAGTCGCGCCCCTCGACGCGCACTCTTATTCCGGCCATGTCGGGGTTGGCCTCGAAATAGGCTTTGAGTGCTGCAAAAAGGTCTGGGTGCTCTTTCTCGTCGATGGTGAACTTGTCGTTCTTGCCGGTCTTCTTGCCGGAGACCTTGATCACCGTGGGTTTGTCCGCCATTGGGATGCTCCTTGTACTTTTTGAAAGCTAGTCGAGTTCTACGTTCCGCAAGCGGAGCGCGTTGCTCACCACCGAGATCGACGACAGGCTCATGGCCGCCGCCGCGATCATCGGCGACAGCAGCATGCCGAAGGCTGGATAGAGCACGCCCGCCGCGATTGGCACGCCAAGCGCGTTATAGACGAAGGCGAAGACCAGATTCTGCTTGATATTGCGCATGGTGGCGCGGGCGAGGTTGATGGCGCGGACGATGCCGCGCAAATCGCCTTTGAGCAGCGTAAGGCCGGCGCTTTCCATGGCCACGTCGGCGCCGGTGCCCATGGCGATGCCGACATCGGCCTTGGCAAGGGCAGGGGCGTCATTGATGCCGTCGCCGGCCATGGCCACGACCCGGCCCAGGCGCTGAAGCTCGGCGATCAGGTCGAGCTTCTCCTCTGGGCGCAGCCCCGCGCGGACTTCATCAATGCCGAGCTCTCCGGCCACCGCCTTGGCGGTGGTCGGGTTGTCGCCGGTGGCCATGACGATCTTCAATCCAAGCGCATGAAGCTTGCCGATCGCCTCTGCCGCGCCAGGCTTTACGGGATCGGCCACCGCGACCAGGCCCGCGAGCTTCCCGCCGTCGGCGAGCAGCATCACCGTCTCGCCCTTCTGTCGCCGGCGCTCTGCAGCCTCGCTCAACGGCGCAACATCGACCCCCGCGGCTTGCATCAACCGCGCATTGCCAAGGGCTACGGCGCGGCCGCCGACCGTTCCTTGCACACCCTGGCCGGTGACGGCCTCGAAGCCCTG
>DASUZQ010000013.1:0-3308 GCA_036376815.1 Methyloceanibacter sp.
GCGGCGATGATCCACGCCGGCTTCCCGTAATCGTCCAAGGTCGTCACTAGCTGTTGCATTTCCTGCGAACCTTCCTCGGTGTGAATGTTATTCACATTCACATAGGTGGGACCGGTCTGTCCAGAGTCAAGAGAGGACACAAAATGTGATCGGGAGTGCCCAGTCTCAAGGGCTTGGCGTCGCCGCCTGATTGTCAGGCGGCAGGATGCCCAGGCCGCGCAAGTAAACCAGCATTGCCGATTCGAGAATCTGCTCCGGCGGGAGCGGAAGCTTGGCGACGCCCGGGCGCGCCTCGACGAAGAGATCGGCGACACCGTGGGAGAGCGCCCAGATGTGCAGGCTCATCAGCTTGACCGGCGGTCTTTGCTCGGGAGGAAGCGCCCGGCAAAGCGCGGAGGCGGCACGCTGCAACACGTCGAAGGCGCGATCGGCAGCTGCTTTCAGCTGATCGTCGTTACTCACGCCGAGACCAGCCTCGAACATCACCGCGTAGCTCGCAGGCTCTTCCCGCGCGAAGGCGAGATAGGCGCGGCCGAGATTCTCGAAGGCCGAGAGCGGCGTCGGTATGCCGTTATTCCACGCCATGTCGAGCCGCGCGGCGAAGCGCTCGAAGCCGTTGCGGGCGAGCTCGGCGAGGAGCGCCTCGCGGTCGCGAAAGTGCCGGTAAGGTGCTGCGGGGCTGACGCCGGCGAGCCGCGCCGCCTCGGTCAGGCTGAAGCCGGCAGGGCCGTATTGCTCGATCAGCTTGCGCGCCGCCTCGAGCAAGACCTCCTTCAAATTGCCGTGGTGATAGGAGCGCGGCCGGTGCCAGCGCTGATCGTCTGAGCCCATGTGAGGGGCTTTTACATGAAAGGCCCTAACGCCGCCATAACCCCCTGGCCGGGCAAGTGGCGCCGAATTGGTCGTGCCCGTTCCGGAGGCAACCGTACTCGCGGCGAATCGACGCCCAAACCGATTTCGCCTCAGCCGCGCCCCGCGATGATGCTCTGATTGGAGCGCTGGGGCGGGCGCAAGAGGGGTTCTCATGAACCAACGGGAAATCGTGGCCGAGCCCTCAGCCGAGGGCAGATTGGGGCGCCGGCACAGGATTTCATCGATCGCCGCCATCCTGGCGGGGCTTCTCACCACCGCGCTCGCCTATTTCTTCCAGCAAAGCCTGTTCGGCGACCTGCAAAATTACCCGCTCACCGTGCTCGTGTTCCTGTGGATCTTCGGGGTGATGCTCGCCTGCGCGTTCAGCGTGGTGCGCCATGCCGACGCCGTCGCCCGCCATCTCGGCGAGCCCTACGGCACGCTCGTGCTCACGATCTCGGTGATCGTCATCGAGGTCTCGCTAATGGCGGCGATCATCCTGCACGGCGAGAACAACCCGACCCTTGCCCGCGACGCCATGTTCGCCACCTTGATGATCGTGCTCAACGGCATGGTGGGCACCGCGCTGTTGATGGGGGCGATGCGCTATTGGGAGCAGGAATACAATCTCGAAGGCGCGCGTTCTTTTCTCGTGGTCATCGCCTCGCTCGCCGTGTTCGCGCTGATCATGCCGGATCTCACCAAGACCGAGCCCGATCCAAGCATTGCCCCCTTCCAGGCCGGTCTGTTCGCAGCGATCACCATTCTCTTCTACGCCATCTTCGTCGCCATCCAGACCATGCGGCACCGGTCCTTCTTCGCCGAGCCGGTCAACGGCAAGGGAGAGGCCGCCACCTATCTCGCGGCGCACCAGACACAGAGCGTCGGGCCGCTCTGGTATCACGTGGTGATGCTGCTGCTCACCCTTGCCCCCGTCGTGGCGCTGTCGACCTTCCTTGCCGTCATCGTCGATTTCGGCATCGAGCATCTCGGCGCGCCAGCGCCGCTCGGCGGCATCCTCATCGCCATCCTGGTGCTGTCGCCCGAGGGCCTGACCGCTTTCCACGCGGCGCTCGCCAATCAGCTGCAACGGGCGGTGAATGTGTGTCTCGGCTCGGCGCTCGCCACCATCGGCCTCACCATTCCGGCCGTGCTCGCCATCGGGCTGATCACCGGACAGGAAGTGCATCTTGGGCTCGACCGCACCGATGCGGCGTTGCTCGTGCTCACTCTGTTCGTAAGCGCGCTCACCTTCGGCGGTGCCCGCACCAACGTGCTGCAGGGCACCGTGCATCTCCTGCTCTTCGTGGTCTATATCGCGCTGATCTTCAGCCCTTAGTGCTGCGCGGGTCGTGGCCGTAGGTGTTGCGCTCGCGGATGCGGCCGTCTCTGCCGTGCAGCACGGCTTCCGACCGCTCCCTCCTGGCGATGGCCTTCGCCTTCTCCCAGGCCTGGCCTTGCGTCTTGAAGGTGGCGATGGGCGTCGCTGCGCCCTCTTCCTTCACCACCCAGCGATCATCCTCGATCACCACGTGCTGGTTTTTGCCCATGGCTGCCCTCGCCCGCCCCCGCGATCCGGGAGCCAGACTATAGTGAGCTTGGCCGCCCCATAGAAGCAAGCGAACCCATTGGCAGAACAGGCTCTCGCGCCTTACAGTGCGCCTCGGTAGAGATGAGCTCTTCAGCAACATGACTGACCGGCGCGGAAACGCGGGCGACAAATTGCGGGTAGGCTGGCGCGAATGGGTGCGGCTGACCGATCTCGGCGTCGCCGCCATCAAGGCCAAGATCGACACCGGCGCCAGGACGAGCGCGCTCCATGCCTTCGCCATCGAACCATTCCGCCGCGCCGGCACCCTCTGGGTGCGCTTCGAGGTGCACCCCATCCAGCGGTCGAGCACGGTGAAGATCAAATGCGAGGCGCCAGCGATAGACGAGCGCTCCGTGCGCAATTCGGGCGGCCTGGTCGAGCGCCGCTACATCGTCGAGACGCGCCTGATGCTCGGCGACCGCACCTGGCCGATCGAGCTTGCCCTGACCAACCGCGATCAGATGGGCTTCCGCATGTTGCTCGGGCGCACCGCGCTTGAAGGCCGCGCGCTGATCGAACCCGGCCGTTCGTTCCTTGCCGGCCACCGGCCACCGCGCCTGCGTCAGTGGCTCGCATGGGTGGCGCTTGAGCCATCGAAGGCGCTGCCCTAACCCTAAGCCCCCACAGGACGGGAAGGCCCATGAAGATCGCGCTGCTCGCGCGCAATCCGCATCTCTATAGCCATCAGCGCATCTGCGAGGCGGCGCGTGCCCGTGGCCATGACATCGAGGTGCTGAACACGCTGCGCGTCTCCATCAACATCACCTCGCGCCGGCCGATGCTGTTTTACCGCAAGCGGCGGCTTGAGGATTTCGACGCGGTGATCCCGCGCATCGGCGCCTCGATCACCTTTTACGGCCTTGCC
>DASUZQ010000014.1:0-2950 GCA_036376815.1 Methyloceanibacter sp.
GACGAAGTCGATCCCGAATGCGACCTCGACTACACCCCGAATGTGGGGCGCAAGCGCGATGTCAATTACGCCATGTCCAACTCCTTCGCCTTCGGGGGCCTGAACGCGGTCCTCGTGTTTGGACCGCCGCCCGCTTAGCCAGTCGACTCCATCGCCAGCTTCCAATAACACCCTCGCGCTGCCCGCGCGGGGGTGTTGTGCTATTGCCGCCCCAGTCGTGCCGCATGTTGCGGCTTGCCCCATCGTCGTCCTCTCGTGATGGTGGGGGGATCGAAATGGCGAATTGGTCGAGGAGGGCGAGAAGACATGCGTAGGCTCGGAGCGATCATTGTCACCACATTTTGCGCGAGTTTCGCGGTCACCCCGGCGCGCGCGCTCGGCGACCTTCAAAACTGCGACGCCATCGCCAATCCCGGCGAGCGGATGGCTTGCCTGTACGCCCACATCCAGCATCTCGAGCAGACCTTGCTCAGCCTCAGCACCGACCTGGTCGATCTCAGGCACGAGCTGAAGGAGAAGCTCGCCGCCGACGGCGTCTACAAGCTGCAATATGTGGGGAGGGGCAGTTGCCTCAACTTTACCGACAACAACAAGCCGCCGACGATGGCGAGCTGCGATCACCCCGATTCCTGGAAGCTCGTGCGCGGAACGCAGTCGCCGGGATCGGAAAGCGCTGCCTCCAAGACGCCGTCGTCGGATCAGCCTGACAAATCGGCCGATAAGGGCAAGGGCAAGGGCAAGAACAAGGACAAGCAAAAGGATAACCAGCAGGACCAATCGACCGTTGAGCCGAAGTCTCCGCCTCAACCTCAGCCTCAGCCGAACTAGATCAGCCCGAGGCCGCGGAAGCTCGCATGGCCCTGCTTGCCGACGATGATGTGGTCATGCACCACGATGCCGAGATTCTTGGCCGCCGACACGATCTGCTTGGTCATCTCGATATCGGCTCGGCTCGGCGTGGGATCGCCTGAGGGATGATTGTGCACAAGCACGATCGCCGTCGCCGACAGCTCGAGCGCCCGCTTCACCACCTCGCGCACATAGACCGGGGTGTGATCGACGGTGCCCTTCTGCTGCACCTCGTCGGCGATGATCTGGTTGCGCTTGTCAAGGAACAGGATGCGGAACTGCTCCTTGGCCTCAAAGCCCATCGAGGCGCGGCAATAATCGAGCACCTGGCTCCACGAGGCGAGCACCGGCCGCTCCAGCACCTCGCCGCGCATCAGCCTGAGCGCCGCCGCGCGCACGAGCTTGATCTCGGTGATCGCAGCCTCGCCGAGGCCGGGCACCTCCTTCAAGCGCTCCTCAGGCGCGTTCAGCGCCTCGGTGAAGCTTCTGAAGTGGGCAAGGATGGCTTTGGCCAGAGCCTTGGTGTCGCGCCGCGGCACGGCGCGGAACAGGATCATCTCGAGCATTTCGTAGTCGGGAAGCGCATCGGCGCCAGCCTCGCGGAAGCGTCGCCGCAATCTCTCGCGATGGCCGAGATAATGTGGCTTGCCGGCGTCCTTGAAGCCCATTCAGGCCGCTCTATTGTCGAGTGAGTGGTGGCCGGTCCAATCCTTTGGGGGAGAGGGTGAACACCTGGCATCCCGTCTCAGTGACGCCGACCGTGTGCTCGAACTGCGCCGACAGCGACCGGTCGCGGGTGACCGCGGTCCAGCCGTCCGACAGGATCTTCACCGGCGGCTTGCCGAGATTGATCATCGGCTCGATGGTGAAGAGCATGCCGGGCTTGAGCTGCAGGCCCTCGCCTGGCTCGCCGTAATGCAGGATGTTGGGCCGGTCGTGGAACACGCGGCCCAGACCATGGCCGCAGAAATCGCGCACCACGCTGCACCGCTCAGATTCGGCATAGGCCTGGATGGCGGCGCCGATATCGCCGGTGGTGGCGCCCGGCCTCACCGCGGCGACCCCGCGCATCAGCGCGTTGTAGGTGACCTCGAGCAGGCGCTCGGCGGCGCGGGAGATCTTGCCCACGGCGTACATGCGGCTCGAATCGCCGTGCCAGCCGTCGACGATGAAGGTCACGTCGATATTGAGGACGTCGCCTTCCTTCAGCACGCGAGGTCCCGGGATGCCGTGGCAGACCACGTGGTTCAGCGAGGTGCAGATCGATTTGGGGAAGCCGCGATAGTTGAGCGGCGCGGGGATGGCGCCATGGTCCATGGCGAAGTCGAACACGAGTGAGTCGAGCGCCTCGGTGGTCACGCCTGGCTGGACCTCGTCCACGAGCAGGTCCAGCGCCTCGGCCACGAGCTGGCCGGCCTTCTGCATGCCGGCGAAGGCGTCGGGGCCATGGAGCTTGATCTTGGTGTCACGCGCCTGGGCGCGGGCGAATTCGAGGTTCGACATCGGTCACGCTTTAGGAAATGAGTGATTACTTCACTTAAGGTGAAATGGCCCAATGTGCAACGCCCGCGGACTGTCTATCCGCTCCCAACTCACCATCGTCATGCCCGCGCTTGTCGCGGGCATCCACGTCTTGGCTTAAGAGAAATCGTGGATGGCCGGGACACGCCCGGCCATGACGGACAATAATAGGCAGGCCAAGTCAAGTTGGAGCCATGAGCAACACCGAACCAAGTCCAGACACCGTCACCGCCGCGCTGATCATCATCGGCGAGGAGATCCTTTCGGGCCGCACCAGGGACGAGAACATCTCCCACATCGCCCGCTACCTCACTGAGATCGGTATCGCGCTCCAGGAGGTGAGGGTGGTGCGCGACGTGGAGGCCGAGATTGTCGCCGCCGTGAACGCGTTGCGGCCCCGCTACAGCTACCTGTTCACCACCGGAGGCATCGGCCCGACCCATGACGACGTGACCACCGATGCCGTCGCCGCTGCCTTCGGGGTCGGGGTCGAAATCGACGAAAGGGCGGTCGAGGCCATGCAAAAGGGCTATAGCCAGCTTGAGCTGACCCCGGCCCGGCTGCGCATGGCCCGCATCCC
>DASUZQ010000015.1:0-2232 GCA_036376815.1 Methyloceanibacter sp.
CGTGGCCTTCCTTGCCGCCGACGAGGCGAGCTGGATCACCGGCTCGACGCTCACCATCAACGGCGGGGCCTTCATGGATTAGGGCTCCCACCCGTCAGGCGCGAGCTCGTGGCCGGCGAACTCGAAGCCAAGCGCCACGGTGCAGCCGCTGAGCGTCCACGCTCCAAGGCTGCGCGCGCTTTGCCAGTCGCCGGCGGGCACAGCGCATGCGGGTGCTCGCCTTTCAGCCAATCGGGGCCGAGGCGATATTCGTGCCGCGCCTCGCCGGGCTTCACTTCCAGGAGCAGCGGCGCGCCGCCATACCAGTGCCACATCTCGGCGGCGTCGACGCGATGCCAGCGTGACACCTCCCCTGCCCTGAGCAGATAAAGGATCGCCGTCGAGTGCGCGCGGCCGTTGTGGCCCGGCTCGTCGCGGAAGGTCTCGCGGAAATAGCCGCCTTCCGGGTGTGGCACGAGCTTCAGGTGCGCGATGATCTCGTGGAGGAGCCGCCACGATCAGAATTTATCCTTGCGCCGCCGCGTCTCGCCGAAGACCTCCCACAACTCGCGTCCCTCCATGCCGAGCCGCTTTTGAATCTCGGGACTCGACGGACGCAGGAAGGGGTTGGTGGCGAGCTCGCGTCCGATGGTGGTCGGCAGCGCAGGTTGTCTCTTCTTGGCAAGCTCCTCTGCCTCCACCGCGCGCGCTTGCAGCGCGGCGTTCCCCGGCTCGACGGTCAGCGCGAACTTGGTGTTAGCGCGGGTGTATTCGTGCCCGCAATAGAGTTGCGTCTCCGGCGGCAGGGCCATCAGCTTTTGCAGCGAGTGCCACATCATCCTGGCGTCGCCTTCGAGCAGCTTGCCGCAGCCGACCGAGAACAGCGTGTCGCCGACAAACACGATTCCGTCCTCGGGGAACAGATAGCTGATGTGCCCACGCGTGTGGCCTGGCGTTTCGATGACGAGTGCCTTCGAGTTGCCGACCGCGACGCTGTCGCCTTCGCTTACCTCTACGTCGATGGCGGGAATGCTGCCGGCCTCAACCTTCGGGCCGACGATGATGCATCCGGTCAGCGCCTTCAGCCGCTTGTTGCCCGCGGTGTGGTCGCCGTGGTGATGCGTGATGAGGATGTGGGTGAGCGTCCAGCCCTTTTGGTAGAGGGCTTCGATCACCGCATCCGCGTCCGGCGCGTCGACCGAGGCCGTGGCGCCGGTTTCGGGATCATGAACGAGCACGCCATAATTGTCGCTGCGCGCCGGAAATTGGTGAACTTCAAGCTTTGCCATTACGTATCGCCGCCTTCCGTCATTCCTTAGGCCACCCTAGCATCCCCCGCGCGACACGTTAAACGCAGCTCGTCGCGTTTTTCATACCTCCTCCTCGTGGGGAGGTATGCCGCGCTTAGTCCCGCAAGTTATAAGGATGGCCATGCATCTCGATGCCATCGACCTGAAGGACTTCTACGCCTCCCCCCTCGGCGGCGTGGTGCGCCGGCTGCTTGGGGCGAGGCTCAGGGCACGCTGGAGCAATTTACAGGGCATGAGCCTGTTCGGCCTTGGCTTTGCCGCCCCTTACCTCGGCGCCTTCCGTAGCGATGCCTGTCCCTGCGGCGCGTTTATGCCTGAAGAGCTTGGCGTGATCTCCTGGCCGCGCGAGGGCGATTGCCAGAGCGTTCTCGTCGACGAGACCGAGCTGCCGCTCCCTGACGAATGCGCCGACCGTCTCCTGCTCGTGCACATGCTCGAATGGAGCGAACGCACGCGCGCGCTGTTGCGCGAGCTGTGGCGGGTGCTCGCCCCGAACGGACGGCTCCTCATCATCGTGCCGAACCGGCGAGGACTGTGGGCGCGGGTCGACACCACGCCCTTCGGCCATGGGCGCCCCTTCAGCCGCTCGCAGATCACAAAGCTGCTCAAGGACGCCATGTTCTCGCCTGAGGAGTGGCAATACGCGCTCTACATGCCGCCATTCTCTTGGCGCGTTCTGCTCAAATGGCCGGTGTTCTGGGAGCGGCTGGGTCTCGTGCTGTGGCCGGCCTTCTCCGGCGTGATCCTGGTCGAGGCGACCAAGCAGATCTACGCCGCACTGCCGGTCAAGGAGGTTCGCAGCAAGCGCCGCCGCGTCGTGCCAGTGCCTGCCGGGGTCACGCCATCCCAAGGGATTGACAAATGTATGTACAATCGTGATGTTTAGGGCCCATGGAGGTTGGCGGCTCGAGTTTGATTGGGACGAGGGCAATGGGGGGAGTGC
>DASUZQ010000016.1:0-2063 GCA_036376815.1 Methyloceanibacter sp.
CGCGTGCCCGGCAACGGCAAGCTGATCCTCACCGGCCAGCTCGGCGACGTGATGAAGGAAAGCGCGCAAGCGGCTTTGAGCCTGGTGAAGGCGCGGAGCGCCTCGCTCGGCATCGACGCCTCCGTGTTCGAGAAGTCGGACATTCATTTGCATGTGCCGGCTGGCGCCATCCCGAAGGACGGCCCGAGCGCTGGCGTCGCCATGTTCATCGCCATCGTGTCGCTCCTCACCGGGCGCACGGTGAAGAACGATACGGCCATGACCGGAGAGATCTCCCTGCGCGGCTTGGTGCTGCCCATTGGCGGCGTCAAGAACAAGGTGCTCGCCGCCATGCGGGCAGGCATCACCACCGTGCTTCTGCCCGAGCGCAATAAGAAGGACTTCGAGGATGTGCCGGAAGCGGCGCGCCAGGCGATGAAGTTCGTGTGGCTCTCGACCGTCGACGACGCCATCGCCGCTGCGTTCTGAGGCGCAAGCTACGACCGCAACAGCAGCCCGGGAAAATGCGAGCTGCACGCCATGACATGGGTGATGGCGTTGCGGTCGTACTCATCGCCCGAACGGTAGGTCTCGAAATAGGCATTGAGCGCGTCCACCCGCTCAGGCATCGCGTTTGCGGCTTGCAAGCCCACCGAGACGCCGTAATTGGTGAAGGCGAAGCGCACATGCGGCAGGTAGGGTTCGCGGGCAAAATACCCCTCCGGTTGCCACATGTGGTCGAGCATAGCGAGCGAGCGCCTCGTGTGCAGCTTGGCCCAATCCTCATCGGGGAAGAAATGGCTGAGCCACAGCATCATGCCGAGGCCGAGGTCTTGCGTGATCACGAGGTCGCCGGCGGTGCGCTCCATGAGCGACCGCATCTCGGCGATCTCCCGCGCCAACCCCTGCTCGTCCAGCAGGCGATAGGACACATAGCCGTCAAAGGCACCGAGGGCGCCGAATCCATATCCGGGATAAGGCCCGCTCAGATCCTCCTGCATTTTCCAAATCACGCCACGCCCCGGCACGACGAACGGATCGTGGATCTGCCGCGCGAGTGTCACACCTTGTTCGCGATAAAGAGGGCGATAGCGGCCAAGCACGGAAAGCGCATAGAGCCACATGGCGAGATAGTGGAAATATTGGCCGTCGCGGTCAGGCTCCTCGCCGATGCGGATGCCGCGCGGCCGCCCGAGCACGCGATTGACCTCGGCCACCAGCCATTCGGCCTCATCGAGATAGCGTTCGTCCCGCAGCGCTTCGTAGAGCGAGACGAGAAGCACGAGACCGAACGCATCGGTCCACACATAGCGCAAGCCGTTCGGCCAGATCCGCTCCTTGCGCATCCAGGCGAGCTTATCGAGCGCGTATCGAGTGTCGCTCAGCCTACTCATTGCTCTCCGACGCCGCCGATTGATGACATTCGCCAACCAGGTCAGACACTCATTTAACCAGAAGCCGGGAACCGGGCTTGATCCCGATCAATGCCCGACTACCTATCCCCAAGGTTGACTCGATTGACCTTCTGGAGAACTGCGCGTCGCCAGGCCTATTTGCTAAGCTTTCGGCACGAGCAAGGAGAGAGACGTCATGAAAAATGCATTGATGGCGGTTGCGATCACCGCCCTGATGGGTGGCTTGGTAATCGCGCCGGTCACGCAACAATCCGCCGAGGCGCAAGTTTATGGCGGCCTTAAATCGACCAGCGCCCCTGCCGGCAGCGAGCTTCTCACCCTTGTCGGCCATAGCGGCGGTGGCGGTCACTTCGGCGGCGGCCATATGGGTGGCGGCCATTTCGGCGGCGGCCACATTGGCGGCGGTCATATGGGGAGCAATCGTTGGGCAGGTGGCGGCCGCCACTGGGGGGCGGCGGCCATCCGCACGTTGCTTATGGAGGCGGTGGAAGCTGGCACGGCCATCACGGAAATTCGCATGGCCACAACAATAATTGGCATGGCCATGCCAACAACTGGGCCTACTACAACCGTCATCACCGCTATTACCGGTACGGCCGCTACTATCCCTATTGGTACGGAGGGGCCTATGCCTACGGCTATGGCTACAGCAATTGCGCCTGGCTCCGC
>DASUZQ010000017.1:0-5159 GCA_036376815.1 Methyloceanibacter sp.
TTGGCGTCGAAACTCTGGCGCATGTCCTGCACCATGACCGGCGCAGCAAAGAGATTGTCGGTCGGAATATCGAAAAAGCCCTGAATCTGCCCGGCGTGCAGATCGAGGGTAAGCACGCGGTCGGCGCCGGCGCGGTCGATCATGTTGGCGACAAGCTTGGCAGAGATCGGCGTGCGCGGACCTGGCTTCCGGTCCTGGCGGGCGTAGCCGAAATAGGGAAGGACGGCGGTGATGCGCCGCGCCGAGGCGCGCTTCAGCGCGTCGATCAGGATCAACAGCTCCATCAAATGGTCGTTGGCGGGCGCGGAGGTCGATTGAAGGACGAACACGTCCTCGCCGCGGACGTTCTCCTGCACCTCGACGAAGATCTCCATGTCGGCGAAGCGGCGGACGATGCATTTGGCCAGCGGTATCTTGAGATAGGCCGCAATCGCCTCGGCGAGCGGGCGGTTGCTGTTGCCTGCAACCAGTTTCATCGAACCCCGCTCCTTAAGCCGTCAGAGCCTTGCACTGGCGAGCTTACGCCGCGCCAGAAGGCTCGCGCATTTAGCAAGGCTGAAGGGCCGCTGTAAACTCACGGCAGCAAGGGCTTGTGGATGGGCCCCTTGGTCTCAGCCGCTCGGCTTGGGCAGGAGCTTGATGATGCCGTCGGCAGCGGCGCCGGCCGCGGCATCGGCCACGGCGCCCCACGGGCCATCCAGCGAGCCTTTGGGGATATTGTTCTGTTGGGAGACGGTGCCGACCCGCTTGCCGTTGGGATCGAGCACCTGCCAGTCGATGCGGATGCTCTGTTTGCCGCCTGAGCCGTCGGTCACGCTGACGGTCCCCTTGACGGTGTAGGTGTTCCCGGTCGGGACGGTCGCGAGCTTCACGCCCTTGGCGTAGAGCCGCTTCTTGATCGCGGCGGTCAGTGATTTTGTTCCATCGCCTGGAGCCCCCGAGACCGGGGCAACGATGGTCGTCACCGGGCCTTTCGCCACGCGAGGCGCAGGTGTAACCGGGCCAGGCGCGCCGGCGCTTGGGCTTGGGGCCGGTCCTTGACTAGGTGCCGGTCCCGATGCCGCCGGGGGAGGAGAGCCGCCGCCTGACATGCTGGCGGCGATTTGTGGGGCGATCTTGACGGCGAGATTGTGCAGCGCGGCGCTGTCCACACCGCTCCAGGGATCCGCCCCCGAGCGGCCGGCAATGAGCTGTTCGCCTGAAACGCGTCCGACGCGCTGGCCCTTGGTGTCGGTAATATCCAAAATATAGGAGATCTTGGCGCCTTTCTTCTCGCTGGTCGCCACGAGATAGCCCTTAAGCGTGTAAGGAGAGCCGGTGCCGTCCGGGGTTATGGTGAGCTTGTTGTCACTGCCGGCAGTGGCGAGTTCCTGGGCAAATTGCTTTGCAATGTTCGGCGGAGCGCCGACGATCGGGGCGAGGTCCATGCGGCTCGAAGAGCGGCCGAAGAGCCTGCTGGTGGCGTCGCTGAAAAAGCCGGCCTTGGCGATCCCCGCGAACCCGCCGACGTATAGCCCCAAGACAACCGCAGCGGTCAACGCCGTGGTTGCGATACGCCTGAGCCGGCGGCGCACGCATGGTGGAGTCGCGCCCAACAAACACTCCCTCTGTTGGCCGCAAAGCCCCCTTCGCGACAGCGCTCAAGTACACGCGGCGGGGCTTCCAAACCTCGCCCAAACAATAGATTACCTGCCCCGCTTGCGTCCAGCTTAAGGATGGATGGGAAACGGCCCACACCCCCTATGGTGAACGAGGATCAAGCGAGCACGATGGCAGAAATTTGGCGCCCATAGTCTTGCTCGCCGTGATGCTGCGACCGGCGATAGCTGAACAGGCGGGTCTCGTCGCAATAGGTGCAAAGCCCGAGGTCCGAGACGGTGCCGACACCGGCTCGCGCGAGGCGGTCGGCCACATAGCCGGCAAGGTCGAAATGGGGTTCGCCGGAGCCGTCGTCGGTCATGAAGAAGGGCGAGCTTGCCGGCTCTTCGGCCAGGAAGCGCTCGACATAATCCGCCCCAACCTCGTAAGCCCTCTGTGAGATCGTGGGGCCGATGACGGCCACCATGCGCTCAGGCTTTGCACCGAGCCGTTCCATGGACGCGACCGTGGCCTCGACGATGCCAAGCAGCGCGCCGCGCCAGCCGGCATGTGCGGCGGCAATGACCCGCGCTTCCGGATCGCAAAACAGGACAGGCGCGCAATCGGCGGTCAGCGCGCCGATGGCGAGGCCAGGCGTGCGCGTGACCAGGGCATCGGCTTCGGAAACAGAGCCATTCCAGGGCTTGTCGACGATCAGGGCTGTCGCGCTATGGATCTGATAGAGCGTCAACAGGCGCTCGGGCGGCACGCCCAAGGTCTCGGCCACCAAAGAGCGGTTCTGACGCACATTCTCCGCGTCGTCGCGGGAGCCGAGACCGCAATTGAGCGAACCGTAAACGCCCTTGGAAACGCCGCCTTGGCGGGTGAAGAATCCGTGGCGGATGCCGTCACAGCTCTCGAGGGTCGAGGCGCAGAACATGGCCCTGTCGGGTGTCACCATGGCCGGTTCAGTAAGATACGGTCAAATGCTGTGGGCCGAAAAGCGGGGGTGGCGGAAGGTCGGCGCCGGTAAGCGCAAGCGCCTTGAACAATATCCCCATCTGCTTGGGGTCGACCAGCCGCGATGCGCCAGAAGCGATCGCTTCGGCTTGCGCCGGGGTGGCGCGCTGAAGCAGTCGATCGTGCCGCTCGCCAAGGCCGAGCTTGAGCAGGAACTCGCCTTGCGGCATTGGGCCGTAGGGCTTCAGTCCGAGTGCGCTCGCCTGGCGCTTGAGATCGGCGAAATCGACATGGGCGGAGAGATCGGCGCTTCCCGGATCGCCAAGGGTCGCGGCAAAGCGATGGCCGCGCACGGCTTGCAACGTGTCGCCGAAGCCGGATTCGTCGTGGCCGTAATCGATGATGAGCGCGGCGAGGGGAGCCACAGAGGCGCGGCGAGTAAGCTCACGCAAGAGGGTCTTCGCCGCTGGCCTCGTTTCGAGGATGGAACCGTCCGGCGCTTCGTCTGGGAGGTCCGATGCTTGGTCGCCGAGCGCGAGCCCATCGCCTTCGGTGAAGCAGAAGCCGCCACTCCGATCGCTCGCGACCAGACGCTCGCGCCAGGTCCCGTCGCGGTAGATAAACTGCCGGATGGGGAGGGCATCGATGAATTCGTTGGCGAACACGATGAGCGGACCGTCCGGCAGCTCATCCAGCGTCGCGTACCAGCTAACCGGCACCTGAGCCTCGCGAAGAGAGCTTCGCTGTGCCGCAACCATGACGGGACTTGTCTCGATGAGCGCGACAGAGACGGTGTCAACGAATGTCGGCACTGCACGCCAGGCGCGGAGCGCATCCGCCATCAAGGTGCCGCGCCCAGGACCAAGCTCGGCGACGGTTACGGCGCGTGGCGCGCCCATCGACTGCCAAACGGCAACGGACCACAGGCCGAGCAGCTCGCCGAAGATCTGGCTGATCTCGGGCGCGGTGATGAAGTCGCCGGCGCCGCCGATCGGCTGGCGGGAGGCGTAGGCACGTGACGCCGGGTCGGATGAGCAAGCCTGCATGAAGGCTTCAATGGTCAACGGGCCGTTCTCGGCGATGCGCGCGTGCAGTCTTGCCGCAAATGAAAGGTCGTCGGGGGCCTCGCGGGCAAGAGCGCGCATCATGGCGCGATGGCCGGCTTCATTTGCGCGCGGCGGATCAGCCAAAGGCCAAGCAGGATCATGGGAATAGAATAGACGATGCCCGGCGTGAGGACACCAATGTCGAGCGGGTGCCCCGCATGCGGCTCGCGGAAGAACTCCACGAAGCTGCGGAACAGGCCATAGAAGCAAAGGAACAGGCCGAAGATCGTGCCGGGACGGGTCAGCGCCTTGTAGCGATAGGTGGCGATGGCAAGGATGATGAAGAGCACGACGCCCTCGAGCGCCGCCTCGTAAAGCTGGCTCGGATGGCGTGGCGCGTCGCCCGCGCCGGCAAACACCATGGCCCAGGGAACGTCGCTCACGCGCCCAACCACCTCGGAATTGATGAAGTTGGCGATGCGGCCGAAGAACAGCCCGAACGGCGTCGCTGCCGAGGCGATATCGCCGAGCGACAGAGGGTTGATGCCCTTGGCGCGGGAGAAGAAATAGACGGCGGTGACGACGCCGAGCAGGCCGCCGTGGAAGGACATGCCACCGTTCCACACCGCGGGGATTTCGAGCGGGTTGGCCCAGAAATAGCTCGGCTCGTAGAATAGAACGAAGCCAATCCTGCCGCCGAGCACGATGCCGAGGGTGATCCACAGTAGAAAATCGTCGGCCTGGCTTATGGTCAGCGGCGGCTTGCCGTTCCACAAATCGGGGCGCGAGAGGAGATAGCGCCCATAGAGCCAGCCGAGCAGGATGCCGGCCATGTAGGCGAGGCCGTACCAGCGAACGGCGAGCGGCCCGATCTCGAACGCAATCGGATCGATGACGGGGTAGGGGATAGCGAAAAGCGGCATGTGGCCCCAAGGAGTCCGCGGACGGCTGTGGACCCTTCACCGCCAGCCCCCAGGCTGTCAAGGCGGCGTGGCGCCCGGGGTCTGGCGCTTGATTGGGGAGGCGCAGAACCCCATAGTTTAGCGACTAGGCCGTCTTCAAAGGTGCATGCATGACGCAAACAACCGGCAAGTTCTTCGACGAGCTCGGCAAGCTCATCACCGATGCGGCGGGCGCGGCGCAGGGCGTGCGCAAGGAGATCGAAAGCGTGGTGCGTGCCCAGGCGGAAAATATCCTGCGCGAGCTCGACGTCGTTCAGCGCGAAGAGTTCGAAGCGGTGAAGGCGATGGCGCAGAAGGCGCGGGAGGAGAATGAGCAGCTGAAGCAGCGCGTCGCTCTGCTCGAAGAGGTGCTGGACGAGTTGGAAGACGAAGTCGCGGAGCCGCCGACGCCCCGCCCGGTCCGCCGGCAAAGCAAGGTCAAACGCAGCTATTGACTGTTCCGAATGAGCTGCGAGCGAATCAGGACTCTGCACGCCTGTCGTCATAGCGTCATCCACAACTATCTGTGCAACGTCCACAGCATTTTGAGTCGGCGAGTCAGGGCCCAGTTGGTGGGCGCACAAACTCCGATATATAACTGATTCACAATCTGATTCGCGGCGGCGTGACGCGT
>DASUZQ010000018.1:0-2468 GCA_036376815.1 Methyloceanibacter sp.
CGCATGAAACTCTCGCCGACCGACTCGATCTCGACGCGGTCCTTGGCGGCGACCCTCGGCACGCTCTCGGTGATAATGGTGAGAATCACATTGCTCTCATGCAGCACCTTGTAGTGCTTCAGGCTGTGCAACAGCGCGGTCGGCGCGCTGTCCGGCGTTGCGGTGAGGAACACGGCGGTGCCCGGCACCCGCGGCCGCGGCTTTTTCTCCAGCGACTCGATCAGGTCGTGGAGAGGCGTTTCCAATTTTCGTGTCTTGGCAGCGAGAATTCTCGCGCCACGCCGCCAGGTCAGCATGATCACGATGACGAAGCCGGCGATCAGAAGCGGCACCCAGCCGCCGTGGAACACTTTGAGCATGTTGGCGGTGAGGAAGGTGGTATCGATGAGAAAGAAGGGCACGATCAGCGCCGCCGCAGCCCAGAGCGGCCATTTCCACGCTCTCCAGATCACCACGAGGGCCATCATTGCCGTTACCACCATGGTGCCGCTGACGGCGATGCCATAGGCGGAGGCAAGCGCGCTTGAGGATTGGAACTGCGCCACAAGGAAGAGCACACCGACCAGGAGCATGCCGTTGACGCGCGGAATGTAGATCTGGCCGGCTTGGGTCTCGGAGGTGCGCTGGATGTGCAGCCGCGGCAGGAGGCCAAGTTGCACCGCCTGGTTGGTGAGCGAGAAGGCGCCGGTGATGACCGCTTGGCTGGCGATCACCGTGGCGGCGGTGGCGAGCCCTACCATGGGAAGAAGGGCCCAGCCCGGATAGAGCAGGTAAAATGGGTTTTCGATCGCTTCCGGCGTGGCCAGCAGCAACGCTCCCTGGCCGAAATAATTGAGGGTGAGAGCAGGGAGAGCCACGCCGAGCCACGCGGTCTGGATCGGGCCTTTGCCGAAATGGCCGAGATCGGCGTAGAGCGCCTCGCAACCGGTCACGGCGAGGAAGACGGCGCCGAGCGTTGCAAACCCAATCCAGCCATGATTGGCCAAGAACATCACGCCATGGGCGGGATTAAGGGCGGCGAGCACGCCGGGGTTCTGGGCGATGTGCGCAAGCCCGCCGATGGCAAGGGCGATGAACCAGACGAGCGTGATCGGTCCGAAGAAGGCGGCGACCCTTGCCGTGCCGTGCGACTGCACCGCAAACAAGGCGAACAGAATCAAAAAGGTAAGGGGAACGACGTAACTTTGAAGGGCGGGCGTGGCGATGGAAAGTCCTTCCACCGCCGACAGCACTGAGATCGCCGGCGTGATGAGGGCGTCGCCGTAGAACAGTCCGGCGCTGATAATGCCAAGCAGGATGATAGTGAGGCTCTTGCCGCCGAGGGCGCGATTGGCGAGCGCCATCAAGGCGAGCGTGCCGCCTTCGCCGTCATTGTCGGCGCGGAGCAGGATCAGCACGTATTTCACGGTGACGATGAGGATCAGCGCCCAGATGATGAGCGATAGAATGCCGAGGATCACCGGTTCGGTTGCAACGTGGCCACCGCTCGTCGCCGCCAGCACGGATTCGCGCATGGCGTAGAGCGGGCTCGTGCCGATGTCGCCGTAGACGACGCCGATGCAGCCGAGCGTCAGGCCCCAAAAATTGCGGCGCGACGCAGCCTCGGCACTCGAGCCGTCGGCGGCAATATTTTCTGTCAGAGCGTGTGGCATGTGCGGAAAGATGAGGGTCTTGAGCGACCCTATTCACGGCTTGCGCCTGTTGTCCAATTGATCCAATGGGGCGCCGGTTGTGCGACGGCGAGGTCTATACGGTGACTTGCGTCCCGATCTCGACCACGCGGTCGGTCGGCAACTGGAAATAACTCGACGCGTCGTCGGCGTTTTGCGCGAGGAAGATGAAGAGTCTGTCCTGCCAAGCCGGCATGCCGGAGCGGGCGTCCGGCCTGACCGAGCGCCGCGACAGGAAGAACGAGGTCGACATGATGTCGAAAGTCCAGCCGAGCTTCCGCGCGATGGCGAGCGCTTTGGGAATATTGGGCGTCTCCATGAAGCCGAAATGCAAGATCACACGCATGAACCCGTCGCCGAGCGACTCCATCGCCACGCGATCCTGCGGAGCGACCCTCGGCACGTTCTCGGTGACGATGGTGAGGATTACATTGCTCTCATGCAGAACCTTGTAGTGCTTGAGGCTGTGCAGCAGCGCGGTGGGCGCACTCTCCGGCGCCGCGGTGAGGAACACGGCGGTGCCGGGCACGCGGGGAGGCTTGCTTTTCGCCAATGACTTGAGCAGCAAATTGATGGGAGTCTCCAACCGCCGCGTTTTGGCGGCGAGGATAGTCGCTCCGCGCCGCCAAGTGAGCATGACTACGAGCAAACAGACGCCGATCAAGAGCGGCACCCAGCCGCCATGCAGCACCTTGAGCAGGTTGGAGCCGAAGAAGGCCGAGTCGATAACGACAAAAGGAAGCATCAGCGCGATTGCCGCCCACAAGGCCCACTTCCACACCCGCCAGATCACGATGA
>DASUZQ010000019.1:0-6086 GCA_036376815.1 Methyloceanibacter sp.
CGGTGGTACCAGAAGCCGATGAGGAGGTAGCTCATCAGGCCGACGCCCTCCCAGCCGAAGAACAGCTGCACGAGGTTGTCGGCGGTAACCAGCGCCAGCATGGCGAAGGTGAAGAGCGAGAGATAGGCGAAGAAGCGCGGCCTAGAGTCGTCGTCCTCCATGTAGCCGATGGAGTAGAGGTGCACGAGGCCCGAGACCGTGGTCACCACCACCAGCATCACGGCGGTGAGCGTGTCGATGCGGAGCGCCCAGGAGGTTTGCAGCTCGCCAGAATCGATGAAGCGGAAGAGGTCGATGCGCGTCTCATGGCCTTCCATGCCAACCTGGTAGAGCGCGAGCCAGGCGAGCGGCATGGTGACCAGCACGAGGCTCGTTGTGATCACTTCGCTCGCGCGGGCGCCGATCAGCCTGCCGAAGAAGCCGGCAATGATCGCGCCGATCAGCGGGAGAAAGACGATGGCCTGATACATCGAGGCGCTTCTAGCCTTTCAGAAGATCGATTTCGGCGACATCGATGGTGCCGCGGTTGCGGAAATAGACGACGATGATGGCGAGGCCGATTGCCGCTTCGGCGGCGGCAACGGTCAGCACGATGAGGGCGAAGATTTGGCCGACGAGGTCGTGGTGAAACGCCGAGAAGGCGACGAGATTGAGGTTCACCGCCAGCAGCATCAGCTCGACGCTCATCAAGATGACGATGACGTTCTTGCGATTGAGGAAGATGCCGAAAATGCCGAGAGTGAACAGGATCGCCGCGACAGTCAGGTAATGGGAGAGGCCGATGGTCATGAGATCCCCCTTCCCGTTTCGACCTCGACGACTTCAACGGCGCGCTCGCGGGTGCGCTCGACCTGACGAGCGACCGACTGGCGCTTGACGTCGCGCTTGTGATGCAAAGTGAGCACGATAGCGCCGATCATGGCGACGAGCAGGATCAGACCGGCTCCTTCGAACAGATAGACGTATTTGGTGTAGAGGATCTGCCCGAGCGCCATGGTGTTGCTCATTTGCGAGACCGGCGGGGTGGGCGCTTGTGCGGTGATTTCCGGCGCCGTCACCCAGGCCACGAGAATCAGGATCAGCTCGACGAGAAGCAGAATGCCGATGGTGGCTCCGACCGGCAGATATTTAAGGAAGCCTGCCCTTAGCACGGCAAAGTCGACATCGAGCATCATCACCACGAACAGGAACAGCACCAGCACGGCGCCGACATAGACCACGACCAGGATCATGGCGAGGAACTCAGCGCCGAGCAGCACGAAGAGGCCGGCGGCATTGAAGAAGGCAAGGATGAGGAAGAGCACGGCATGCACCGGGTTCTTCACGGCGATTACCATGAAGGCGGAGGCGACGCACATCCCGGCGAAGAGATAGAAGAACAGCGTGCTGAGCGTCATGCGAGGTTCTCAGCCCTCACCGATACGGCGCATCGAGCGCCAAATTCTTGGCGATCTCGCGCTCCCAGCGGTCGCCATTGGCGAGCAGCCGATCCTTGTCGTAGTAGAGCTCCTCGCGCGTCTCGGTGGCGAACTCGAAGTTCGGCCCCTCCACGATGGCGTCGACCGGGCAGGCCTCCTGGCAGAAGCCGCAATAGATGCACTTCACCATGTCGATATCGTAGCGCGTGGTGCGGCGCGTGCCGTCGTTACGGCGGGGGCCGGCCTCGATGGTGATGGCCTGCGCCGGGCAGATGGCTTCGCACAGCTTGCAGGCAATGCAGCGCTCCTCGCCGTTGGGATAGCGGCGCAGCGCGTGCTCGCCGCGAAATCTCGGCGAGATCGGCCCACGCTCGAAGGGATAGTTGATGGTCGCCTTCGGCCGCACGAAATATTTCATGGCGAGCCAGAAGGCCGAGACGAACTCGGTCAGCAACAAGGCCTTGGCGGTGCCGGCAAAGCGCTTCACAGGCCGTCTCCTCTCATGCTCCCCGCTGCCAAAGCTTGAGCGCGGCTGCTACGATCACGACCATGGCAAGCGACAATGGCAGGAAGACCTTCCACCCGAGCCGCATCAGCTGGTCGTAGCGGTAGCGGGGCACCATGGCCTTGACCATGGCGATCAGGAAGAACAGGAAGCAAACCTTCCCGACAAACCATAGCACACCTGGAATCCAGGTGAAGGGCGGCACCGGAAAGAGCGGCAGCCAGCCGCCCAGGAACAGGACCGTGCCAAGGCCGCACATCAGCACGATGGCGACGTATTCCCCCAGCATGAACAGCATATAGGGGGTCGAGGAATATTCCACCATGAAGCCGGCCACGAGCTCGGATTCGGCCTCGAGCAGATCGAAAGGCGGGCGATTGGTCTCGGCGAGCGCCGAGACGAAGAACACCACGAACATTGGCAAGAGCGGCAGCCAGTACCAGCCGAAGATGCCGAAGGCGCTGTCTTGCGCTTTGACGATGTCGTTCAGGTTGAGCGAGCCGGCGCAGAGCAGAACGGTAATGATGACGAAGCCGATCGAGACCTCGTAAGAGACCATCTGCGCCGCGGAGCGGAGCGCCGCGAGGAAGGCGTATTTCGAGTTCGAGGCCCAGCCGGCCATGATCACGCCGTAGACCTGCAAGGACGAGATAGCGAAGATGTAGAGAACGCCGACATTGATGTCGGCCACGGCCCAGCCATCGGCAACCGGAATGACCGCCCAGGCGGACAGCGCGAGGCCCGCGGTGACAATCGGCGCGAGCAGGAAGATGCCCTTGTTCGAGCCGGCCGGGACGATCGGCTCCTTGAACACGAATTTCAGCAGATCGGCGAAGGATTGCAGCAAGCCGAAGGGGCCGACCACGTTCGGTCCGCGCCGCATCTGCACCGCCGCCCAGACTTTGCGGTCGGCGTAGAGCAGGAAGGCGACAACGATCAGCAGAGTGACGAGCAGAAGCAGGCTCTGCCCGATGATGAGGGCGATGGGGAGGCCATAGCTCGACCAGAACTCAGCCATCTGTGCCGGTCGCCCCTTCTGCGCCAGCTTCATGCATCGCGCTCAAGCTCGCCATGATCGCGGACGCTCGTGCAATTGGGTTGGTCAGATAGAAATCGCTGATGGCCTCGCCGAAGCGATCCCTGCCGGTCTTGCCGCTGTCTTGTGCCGCGAGCCTGCCGATAGCGCCACTGTCGGCCGGCGTGACCTGGTCGAGCAAAGCGAAATACGGGCAGGCGGCAAACAGCTTGGCGCGGAGCTCGCTGACGGAATTAAACGGCAGCGGCTGGCCGAGCACACCTGACAACGCCCGGAGGATCTTCCAGTCTTCGCGCGCGTCTCCCGGTGGGAACACGGCGCGTGCCGTCATCTGCGGGCGGCCCTCGGTGTTGACGTAGATCGCGTCCTTCTCGGTATAGGCGGCGCCGGGAAGGATGACATCGGCGCGGTGGGCCCCGCGGTCGCCATGGCTGCCCTGATAGATGACGAAGGCGTTGCCGAGCCTCTGAGTGTCGATCTCGTCAGCGCCGAGCAGATAGACGACATCGATCTCGCCCTTTTCGGCACCGGCGAGTATCGCCTCGACGTCCCTGCCCTGCTCGCCCGGCACAAGGCCGAGGTCAAGGCCGGCGACGCGTGCGGCGGCGGTGTGTAGGACGCTGAACCCATTCCAACCGAGATCCGGCTTCACCGCCCCCATTGCCATCGCAGCCTTGGCGGCGAGCGCGAGCACGGCGGCGCCATCAGGCCGCGCAAGCGCTGCTTGGCCCACGATCACGAGCGGCCGCTCCGCGCCTTTGATCTTTTCGAGGAAAGGGTGCGATCCACCGGCGAGCTTGGCCAGGGTTTCGGGGCCGGCGCCGAGATGCTCGTGAGCATAGGTGAGGTCGGCTTGCGTGCCGATGAGGCCGATGGCGAGGTGGCCTTGCATCTGACGGAAGCGCTTGAGGATGCGGGCGTTGAGCACCGGAGCCTCAACTCGCGGGTTGGTGCCGATGAGAAGAACCGCGTCAGCCTGCTCGATGCCTTCGACCGTGGCGTTGAACAGATAGGTGGCGCGGCCGAGCGCAGGATCGAGCTTCGCGCCGTCTTGCCGGCAATCGATATTGGGCGAGCCGAGCTGTTCGGCGAGAGCCTTCAGCGCGAACATCTCTTCAGCCGCGGCAAGATCGCCGGCGATTGCAGCAAAGCGTTTGCCGTCGAGACCGCGCAGCCTCTCGGCGATGGCGCGGAAAGCCTCATCCCAGGTGACCGGCTCGAGCTTGCCGTTGCGCCTGAGGTAAGGCCGGTCGAGACGCTGCACGCGCAAGCCATCCCACACATGGCGCGTCTTGTCGGAAATCCATTCCTCGTTGATGGCGTCGTTCACCCGCGGCAGGAAGCGCAACACCTCGCGGCCGCGGCTGTCGACACGGATGTTGGAGCCGAGCGCGTCCATCACGTCGATCGATTGGGTCTTGGTCAGCTCCCAGGGCCTGGCGACGAAGGCGTAGGGCTTCGAGGTCAGCGCCCCCACCGGGCAGAGATCGACGACGTTGCCGGAGAGCTCCGACATCATGCCGTGCTCGAGATAGGTGGTGATCTCCATGTCCTCGCCGCGGCCGATGGCGCCAAGCTCTTCCACGCCGGCGACCTCGGTCATGAAGCGGATGCAGCGGGTGCAGTGGATGCAGCGGGTCATGTACGTGCCGATCAGCGGCCCGAGATACTTGTCCTCGACGGCACGCTTGTTGTCGGCGAAGCGGCCGGCGTCGAAGCCGTAAGCCATGGTCTGGTCTTGCAGGTCGCATTCGCCGCCCTGGTCGCAGATCGGGCAGTCGAGCGGGTGATTGATGAGCAGGAACTCGAGCACGCCCTCGCGCGCCTCCTTCACCTTGGCAGAGTCGGTGACGATGGTCGGCGGCGTGCCGTCGCGGCTTGGCCTGAGATCGTTCACGCTCATGGCGCAGGAGGCAACCGGCTTCGGCATGCCGGCCACCTCCACCAGGCACATGCGGCAATTGCCGGCGATCGATAGGCGCTCGTGATAGCAGAAGCGCGGGATCTCGATGCCGGCGAGCCCGCAGGCCTGGATCAGGGTGATGCCGTTCGGCACCTCGTGCTCTTTTCCGTCGATGATGAGCTTAGGCACGCTTCTTCGCCTTCTTGTCTGGGGCGTCGATTCTCGCAACTTTCGGCGGCCCTGGCGGGGCGTAACGAGGGTCGTTCAGGGCCTCGTAAAGGAACTTCCGGAACTTTGGCCCGTATTGGTCCAGATAGCCGGAGTTCCGATAGTAGGACGACATGAAATAGTCGCGATGCGGCTTGAGCTGGATGCGCACGGCTGTGTCCCATTCCGTCGTCGGCGAAACCTCAAGGATCTCTTCGCTCGCGTTGAGTATGGTGTCGACATAGAGCTCGTATTTCTGGAACAGCTCGATGCTGCCGTCGATGGTGCGCGCCTCATAGTCGAACTCGACGAGCTTCAGCGTCGGGTCGGAAAGCTTGGGGTTGTCGAAGGCAAGGCGCAGCGTCTCGCGCCACAGCTCATTGGCATTGGCGCGGTGCTCGGCCTTCTTGTTCTCGGCGATTTGCAGATGGGCATAAATCAGCGCGGCGATGGCGGCCGCGGCCATGACCAGCGTCGAAAGCGTCATGGCGTTGTCCCAGAGCCATGTCATCGGCATCACTCCGCCGCCACCGGGACTGAAGGCGCGAGCGGCTTCGTCGCCTGCGCATCGATCCGCTCTTCGATGACGTGGCGGAAATGACGGATCAAGCCCTGCACCGGCCACGCCGCGGCATCGCCAAGCGCGCAGATGGTATGGCCTTCCACCTGGTAGCTCACATTGAGCAGCATATCGATCTCGCGCTTTTCGGCTTGGCCCTTCGCCATGCGCTCGAGCACGCGCCACATCCAGCCGGTGCCCTCGCGACAGGGCGTGCATTGCCCGCAGGATTCATGCTTGTAGAAATAGGACAGCCTGGCGATGGCGCGGATCATGTCGGTCGACTTGTCCATGACGATGACGGCCGCCGTGCCCAACCCGCTCTTCAGGTCGCGGAGCGAGTCGAAATCCATCGGCAGGTTGTCGCATTGGCTTGCCGGAATGCAGGGCACCGACGAGCCGCCGGGGATCACGGCGAGCAGATTGTCCCAACCGCCGCGCACGCCGCCGGCATGGCG
>DASUZQ010000020.1:0-7770 GCA_036376815.1 Methyloceanibacter sp.
GGGAGGGGGATCAACTACAACGCCAGACAGTGCCTTCAAGCGCGACCGGATGGGTTTGGCAAGAGCGCGAGAGTAGGCCGGGATCGCGGGTGTAGCTCAGGGGTAGAGCACAACCTTGCCAAGGTTGGGGTCGTGGGTTCAAATCCCATCGCCCGCTCCAATTTTCTCCTTCAAAAAAGCATGGCGGCGCAGTGCGGCACCTTCCGCCGCTCCGCTGCGGCGCGGGGCCCAGGCGCGCCATCACTTGCAGACGTTGAGCGCGTGCCGGTCTTGCAGGTCGAGATGCAGATGCGTGCGGTGGATGTCGTTGGCTTCCGGGCCAAGCACCGTAGTGAACACCTCGCAGGCGCCCTGATGCACGCGCCGGAGGAACTTGGCCTGAGGAAGTGTAAGCGGATCCGGCGCCGGAGCTTTGCTCTCGGCCCCGGCATTGTCCTCGACAAGAGCAGCGGACTTCACCGAGGCCTGTATGGCGGCGGGCGTCGCGCTCGCTGGCTTTGCCGTCATCTTGTCGGTGGGCGCAGCTTGATCGGCTTCGCCGTCGGCGCTCGCGTTCTTAGCCACGATCGGGATGAGCTTCACACCCGCCACAAGATCGCGGCGCGTCGGGCCCCAGCCGGTGGCGAGATCGATCCTCCGTCCATCGGCGAGAAAGAACACCGGAAGGTCGATCGCGTCGGCGTAGGCATGCTGGCTGCGGCGCTCGTTCGGCAGGTTGTAGAGATTGCGGCAGGCATAGCCTGAGCCCGCGATCCTCGCCACCGGCGAGCCGAGCGTGGCGCGCGCCGCGGGCTGTACCGTCTTTTCCATCCAGCGGCTGAGCGCCACGACCATGGGGCAGTTCATCAGCATGGGCGGATCGATCGCGACCTTGTCCTTGCTGCCGAGGCTCCTGAGCAAAACCGGCGCGGGCGTGCCGCAGTCGTTATAGCGAATGGGTGCGAGCGGAATGACGTCTGCCGCGACCGGCGCGAGCAGGTTCACGCATTCCATCAGCGCCGCCGCGACCTCGGACGTGGACCATTGGGGAGGCGGCAACTCGGCTTCGCCGGCTTGTAGCGCTGATGGCGCCGGGGAAAGGGGCGGCGAGCCAACGGGCGTAGAGTCTTGCGCGGCAGGCTGGGGGTCGGGGCCTGAGACCGCCGCGGCCAGGGCAAGGACCTGTTCGCTTGGCGTTGCGGCGCTCCCTGGCGGTGTCTTGGCTTGCTCGGAAACTGCCTCTGGCTCGCCCGGGTGCCCAGCGTTGGACCGGGCGCCCATCCACAGAGAAACACCGGAAAGGGTGACGAAGCTCGTGACGGCGGCAACGGAGAGTGCCGCCGAGCAGTAGGCAACGATCTTTCCGGACTGATGCATGATCCGACCGGAATCCCCCCGGGAGCGGCGCTCCGCTCACCTTGGCATCGGGAGATTAATCAAAAGTAGTCGGAGGCATCTGGGCTGACCGCCAAATCCAATTGGCCGGCCAGGTCATTAACCGGCCGGCCGCGGGTCAAAGGCGGTGCGTTTCTAAGTCTTGAGCCTACCAGGCGCCTCGCCCGAAGATGGGACGGTTGCGGCCTGACCAGGGGCCGCCTCCCCATGGATCGTCGTAAAAGCGCCTGACCACGGCATTGTTGCGCCGGCGGGGTTTCGGTGTTGCCGCCGGCTCGTCGTCGGTCGCGCTGATCTTGGCGCCGGTCGATCTGGCGAGCACCACGAAGTCCCCGCCTCTCGGCAGGTTCGCCGAATTGATGCTGGTATCGGCAACGATGAAGGTGGAGCCGGGCGTCAGGCGCTCGGAGATCTTCTGGCGGACGTCGTCGGGGATCTCGAGCCGGTCGAGAGGTGACGCAGCTCCGGCGCCATCCTGCACGTCGAGCGTCACCCAATTGATCTTGGCGTCGCCGGGGGCGAAATTCAGCGCCACATAGACATGAGTGCCCAGCGGCTCCTCTGCATTGCGGAAGCTTACCGCCGTGTCGAAGACATCGTCGAAATCCTGCCTGACGTAGAGATGGCCGGCCGGAGGCTCGCCTTTGCCCGCGACCTCATACACCTTCTTCACCAGCTCATCGTTGAAGGCGCCGGTCTCACGCATGCCGTTCGCCTTCTGGAAGTCCTTGACGGCGCCGATGGTGGCTTTGCCCATGGTGCCGTCGAAATTCTGTGGCGGCAAATATCCCATCGAGGCAAGGATTTGCTGCACGCCAACGATGCGATCACGCTGGGTCCGCCTGGTCAACAGGACGCGCAGCGGCGCGCCCGAGCGGGGCTCTGCCGCCTGCACCGCGGCGGCATCGACGCCGGCATTCAACTTGGCGGCGGCCGCCGGCGGCGGCAAGTCAGGCGTCGCCGCGGCGATCTCGACGGGAGCCGCGACAGGCTTGGGCGCCACGGGCTCGGGCGCGGCCGGAGCAATGGCAACAGGCTTGTCGGCGGGTTTGTCCTCAGGACGGCTGGGGGTGGCAGCGGGGGCTGGATCGGGGGTGGCGGTCGCCTGAACGGGGGCGACAAGGCGCTCCTGGAGCTTGCTCATGTCCGGCGTGATGGCGTGCACGCGATAGGGATCCGACTCCGTCTTGGGTGGGTTGTCCTCAGCGGTAGCCGCTGCGCTGGGCGCCTCGGCGTCCTTCGCGGGGCCTTCGTTGCCTTGCGCTGCGGGCGCGGGCGCGCTTTCATCTTCGACGCTGGGATGCACCTCGCTGTCGACGGTGGTCGGCATCTCTGCCTTCGCCAGAATGACCGGGCTCGCGGAAGCCGCGGCCACGGCCGGGATGGGCGTGTCAATGCGCTCCAGCGGCGAAATGGAGGTCCCCCGCTCGACCATCGGCAAGGTTGGCGGCGGCAAGGGCTGGAACAAAGCTCCGTGCTCGATCGGAGTGGGCTTCGGCCTGCCGCGGGAGGTGATCACATTGTCGCCGACCGAAGACATCTGGAAGAATTTAGGCGCAAACGCATAGGTCAGCCGGATGCAGCCGTGGGAGGCGGGATAACCGGGCACAACGCCGGCATGCATCGCCGTACCAGACCAGGTAAGCCGGTTCATCCACGGCATCGGCGCGCCGCTGTATATGTTGGAGTGATGCCACCGCGCCTTTTGCATGATCGAGAAGGCGCCGATGAAGGTCGGATGCTGCGCTGTTCCGGTCGACACCGCCGAGGTGGTGACGAGGCTCGTGCCGCGATAGACGTCGACCTTTTGCTGCCCGATAGAGACGACAACGATCATCGGCTGCTTGTTGTCGACATCGACGATCGACTCGTCGGGCGCCTTGGCCGGTTTCTGTTTCTTTCCGGCTTCGGCCGGCAACGCGGCAACCGCCAGGGTGAGTGCCGCAACGCCCAACCACAGTGCCGAAATTCGTGTTGCTCTTGCGGCGACCGGGATCGCCTTTACCCTACACACACGCTGCGCTTTCAATGCCCGTCCCCGTGCTCGATCGAACCCTGCATGGGCTGAAATCGTTCCCCTCAATCGTGTGACTCTCCCTCGCGAATCACACTAGGTGAGGCTATCAAATTTGGCCAGTAAAGCCTTCCGATTACCTAACATTTGGGGCCGCTCGTCAAAGATTTCACCTCGCCCGCACGCCTGCCTCGGCCTTGCACACAACTCCCTGCCTCGCGTGGGAAATTTCGGCCTCCGCGGCGGCGAGCCAGGCTCGCACCGCGGCCAAGCGCCGCGAATAAACTTGGCCCTTGTTCCATTCTGGCAACACCTAGACGCTGCCGAGCCACGGCGCTCGATGGCGTTCACAGTGGAGGCAGCCGCATCTCATGCGCGACCGGTCAAATCGCGCCATCGTTCTCTTCATAGTGAACCTCAGATCTAAGGTGGCATGATGGCGCGATCGCAAGTCTAGCCAACCTGAGTCGGTGAAGGACCTGCGTTGTCGCAGTCGGCCCGGATCTCCCGCGCGGCGCCCGCTCTTCCTCGAATTCGCGTAATGGCGGCAGTCCTGCACGTCGGTCGTGGGCATGCCGAAAAGAGGCCCATCCGCAGTTGCCGGTTTGCAATCAATGCTTGTATGAGGCTAAAATCTACCCGCCAACCTCCTTGGATCTTGAGTGAGAGGAGGGAGAAATGAGCGGTGAGAAAAACTTACAGAACATTGTTTCCGCGCTGGGAGTCAAAACCAGTGAAATCAAGCGCGAGATCAAGTCGGCCCAGGACGAAATCAACAAAACCAAAACTGGCATTGCAGAGAGACGCAAAGATCAGCAGCGCCTGGATCGTGAAATCACCGAGCTAAGGGCCCAGTTAAGTCGTGTCCCGGCGGATCAGAAGGCCCAACGCGACGTGGTTGAGCAGAGGCTGTCATCGTCGGAAGCGGCCCTCGCCAGTGCGAAGGAGCGTCTAGATCGTGAAGAGAGCACGTTGACCGCCCTCGTTGACGCGAAGCGCGAAGAGGTCGCTCGGCAAAAGCTTGAGGACGAGACCGCGA
The DNA here is from genome assembly GCA_036376815.1 of Methyloceanibacter sp. Classification (GTDB taxonomy): domain Bacteria; phylum Pseudomonadota; class Alphaproteobacteria; order Rhizobiales; family Methyloligellaceae; genus Methyloceanibacter. Next base: position 4,428 of record DASUZQ010000020.1, read on the forward strand.
ACGCGCTCATTGCTGCGCGGACAATTCTAGTCGGCATCGAGGACTCTCCGGTGAAATACGTTTTTGCCAAGCGAGCACTGGACGCCTTCGCAAAGATCGAGGTTGGTCCTGATGCCTTTCGCACGCTCACCGACAAACGAACGATTTCGGTTTTGCTTGCTCAATTTCACGAAGCCGTAGCCAACGCCAAAGATCGCGACAAAAAGGAGGGGGAACGATTCGAAATGATCGCCGACTTAGAGGGCGACATCGAGAATGCCCGTACTGCGGACACCAGCGACACCGCGTCCAATGCCAAAAAGAGCGAGGCGTTGAGACAGGAGCAGAAGGAGCTGCGCGTGGCCATAGAGGGGCTCATGCGCCCCGAGACGCAGGCCGAACGGAGAGCCAGACGCTTCCGCCGAATCGCCTTTTTGATTTCGGGTCTCGTGGCGATAATTTTTGCCGTCTGGCTATTTTTGAGTCCGGATATGTGGGTGTGGGCAGTCCTGCCTTTCCTCGTTGGTTGCGCATTGCTGGTGTCTGTGTGGTTCAACACCGAGGCCCACCGAGCGCGCGCCCTTCGCGCCAAGCAAGCCAAACTGAAATCAAACGAAAGCGACCTGAACCAGCTCACGCAACATGACAAAAAGCGCAAGGACGATACGCAGGTGTTGGTTGTGAGCTATGCCGCAACACTTGCGAAGCTTGGCGGCAACGCGGGAAAAGAGGCCGGTTTCGATGAGCTCTTGGCGGAAACGGGTCGCGTGAAGTCCGATTGGCTCAGCGCACACCCCGAGTTAAATAGCGCTTTAGGCTGACCGCTTTACAGGGTATCGAGCGCATCCTTGACGGAGCGCCTCCGGCAAAACCCCTTGCTTCACAGCCCTCCGCTAAATACACCCGATGCCGAAAGCGGCTTTGGCTCTCAGGGAGGCTGTCATGCTGGCATTGGCGCATCCGCGTTCCCCCACGTTCGTCCGTGCTTTGGCTTTGGCGATCGCCGGCTTGGCGCTCGCCGGTTGCGGCATCAACACCATCCCCACGCTGCAGGAGCGGGCCAAGGCCTCCTGGAGCGAGGTGCTGAACCAATATCAGCGCCGCGCCGACCTGATCCCTAATCTGGTCGAGACGGTGAAGGGCTATGCCGCCCAGGAGAGCAAGGTGCTGACCGAGGTGGTCGAGGCGCGCGCCAAGGCGACGCAAATGCAGATCCCGCCCGATATCCTCACCAATCCGGAAGCCTTCAAGAAATTCCAGGAGGTGCAAGGCCAGCTCACCGGATCGCTCGCGAGACTGCTGGCGGTGGTGGAGAATTATCCGGACCTGAAGTCGAACCAGAATTTCCTCGCGCTGCAATCTCAGCTCGAAGGTACCGAAAACCGCATCGCCATCGCCCGTGGCGACTACATCAAGGCGGTCCAGGCCTACAACACCGAGATCAGAACCATCCCCGGACGCTGGTGGCGCGCGGTGCTCTATCCCGATGCCGAGCCGATGCAGAACTTCACCGTCGCCGAGGAGACCACCAAGGTGCCGGAGGTGAAGTTCTAGCGGGAGCGGGCGAACGAGGGCTTGTATGGCCGCAACGCCGTGGCGCCGGATCCTTTTCGGCCTCGCGCTCATCTTTTGCATCGGACCCGCGGCCGCGGCAGAGCCCGTTTATCCGCAGCTCTCCGGCCGGATTGTCGACGATGCCGATCTGTTGAGCGCCGCCGACCGGGCCGAGCTTGATGCGGAGCTGAAGGCGCTCGAGGACAAGAGCTCCGACCAGGTGGTCGTCGTCACCTTGCCCTCGCTGCAGGGCTTCACCATCGAGGATTTCGGCTATCAGCTTGGCCGCCATTGGGGCATCGGCACTAAAGAGAAGGACAACGGCGTCCTCCTGATCGTCGCTCCCAATGAGCGCAAAGTGCGCATCGAGGTCGGCCGCGGGCTCGAGCCGATTCTTACCGATGCCATGTCGAACGTCATCATCAACGGCGCGATTCTGCCGCGCTTCCGCAACGGCGACTATGCCGGTGGCATCAAGGAGGGGGCGAAAGGCATCGAGCTCGTGCTCACCGGCGATTCTGCCGAGCTCGCCGAGCGCGTGAAGGGCCGGCACGACGCCGACGATCCGAAGATCGACTGGCTCGTGGTCATCTTCTGGACGCTCATCATCCTGTGGGTCATCTGGGTCACTTGGCGGAGCACCCAGCGCTCGGCCTATCGACGCGGCAGCGGCCCGATCTTTATCCCCGGCCCAGGTTGGGGCGGCGGCTCAGGCGGCAGCGATTGGGGCGGCGGGGGCGGCGGCGGCTTCTCTGGCGGAGGGGGCAGCTTCGGCGGCGGCGGCGCCTCAGGCAGCTGGTAGGATGGAAATGGAGCCCTTCAGCCCCGAGGAACGCGCCCGCATCGAAGCGGCCATTACCGAGGCAGAGAGCAAAACGAGTGGCGAGATCATCGTCGTCGTCGCCACGGCAAGCGCCGGCTATTTCGCCTACGCGCTGATGTGGGCGGCGCTATTGGCGCTGCTCGTTCCCTGGCCGCTGATCTATCTCACCAACTGGCCCGTCGAGCACATCTATCTCGCCCAACTCGGCGTCTTTATCCTCGGCGCCGTGCTCATGCAGTGGGAGGCGCTCCGCTTCGCCATCGTGCCGAGCTCCATCAAGCGCGCGAGAGCCCATCAGAAGGCGGTTGAGCAGTTCCTGGCGCAGAACCTTCACACCACCAAAGGCCGCACGGGGGTGCTGATCTACGTGTCCTTCGCCGAGCATTACGCCGAGGTGATCGCCGACGACGGCATCTACAAGAAAGTGCCGCAGGAGACTTGGAGTGGCGTAGTGAACACCCTCACCACGCATCTCGGGCGAGGGGAGCGCACGCAAGGGTTCATCACCGCGATCGAGACCTGCGGCAAGATTCTCGCCGAGCATTTTCCTCCCGGCCGCGTCGACAAGGATGAGCTGCCCAACCATCTGATCGTGCTCGATGGCCGCTGGACCGCGTAAGGGGAAGGGCAGGTCTAAGGCGGGGAAGGCCGGGCCTCTCGCTCTGACCGGCTGGGTGCTGTTCGACTGGGCGACGCAGCCGTTCTACACGCTCGTCGTCACCTTCCTGTTCGGCCCCTATTTCGTGAACGGCTTTATTCGAGACCCCGCGCTTGGCGCCACGCTGTGGGCCTATGCCACTGGCGGCGCCGAGCTGGTTGCGGCGCTTCTCGCGCCGGTCCTCGGCTCCATCGCCGATGCCGGATTCCCGCGCAAACCCTGGATCGCAGGCTTCTCGGTGCTGCTGGTCGTAGGGCTTTGCGGGCTGTGGCTCGCCGTTCCAGGGCAAACCGGTATGGCGCCTCTCGTGCTTCTATCGTTTGCGCTCG
>DASUZQ010000021.1:0-2308 GCA_036376815.1 Methyloceanibacter sp.
AGATGGAGCCGCTTGCCTGCCCCACCTTCGAGGATGCGCTTGCCGCGGTCAAAGGCGGCGAGGCACGGCTCGCCATGATCCCCATCGAGAACTCGGTCGCAGGCCGGGTCGCCGACATCCATCATCTCTTGCCGGACTCGGGGCTGTTCATCGTCGGTGAGCATTTCGAGCGCATCCGCCATCAGCTGCTCACGCTGCCCGGGGTCAAGCTCGGCGATCTCAGAACCGTGCACAGCCACACCATGGCGCTCGGCCAATGCCGTAACGCCATTCGCGCGCTGAAGCTCACCCCGGTTGCCGAGGCCGACACGGCAGGAGCCGCACGGCATCTGCGCGACACGCAGGACCGCACGCGCGCCGTGATCGCCTCGGCGCTCGCCGCCGAGGTCTACGGACTGAAGATTGCCAAGGCCGGCATCGAGGACGCCGAGCACAACACCACGCGCTTCGTGGTGCTTGCGTCAAAGCCGGACCACCCCAAAGCCAAGGACGGCCCGGTCATCACCACCTTCGTGTTCAGGGTGCGCAACGTTCCCGCTGCGCTATACAAGGCGCTCGGCGGCTTCGCCACCAACGGCGTCAACATGACGAAGCTCGAGTCCTATCAGCTCGAGGGCTCGTTCAACGCCACCATGTTCTATGCCGACATCGAGGGCCACCCGGACGAGCGGCCGGTCAAGCTTGCCATGGAGGAGCTCGCCTTCTTCACGAGCGAGGTGCGGGTGCTCGGCACCTACAAAGCAAGCCCGTTCCGCACCGAGCTCAAGGCAGGCTGAGACTTTCGAGGGGGGAACAATGATCGCTTTGCTCATCGCCGTTTTGATGGTCGTTCTGCCGTTGCTGCACTTGGCGTTCAGCAAGGTGCCGCGAACGCCGCAGCGCGTCGTCCACATCCTCTTGCTCTACGCGCTGGTGTTTGGTGTCGGCGTCATCGGCTTGCCGATGGGCTTTATCCCTCATGTCTTCTTCCCCGACCAGACGGCGCAATCGATCGGCTGGCCGACGGGCAGTCCGTTTCAGTTCGAGGTGGGGGTGCATGACGGCGCTTGGGGCGTTCTGGGGTTCCTCTGCATCTGGATCGGCGGGCTGTTTTGGCTCGCGACCGGGCTTGGCTGGTCCCTGTTCATGCTCGGCGCCACCTACGGCCACATTCGCGAGACCGTGCTCAAAGGCGACTACGCTCCCTACAACTTCTTCACGATGTTCTCCGACGGATTCATCGGCATCTGGATCTTCGTGCTTCTCTACCTCTATTGGCGACAGGGCGGCTTCGGGAGATAAGCAGCCGGGGCCTTCTCAGCGGGTTGCCACAGGCGCCGCTATCCCCGATATACTCATCCGGGAGGTTGGCGGCAGGCGCGTTCCTCGCCAACCGGGTCAGGTCCGGAAGGAAGCAGCCCTAACGAGATTGACGCGGGTTGTTTGTCCAGCCTCCCACCTCTCGCGCCCCGCAGCCGCTCGTGCGTAAAGGCCTTGGGCCTGCCTTGCTGCGGGCCGAGGGTCCGACCTCCGCGTGAAAGTCCGATCGTCCATGGCCGAAGACAAAGACCAGGAAGAGAGCGCGCCGAAGCGCTCCGGGAAGAAGCCGGCGAAAGCCAGCGGCACGCTCGCGCCCGCTTCCGGCGGTCAGAGCCACGCTGCGCTCGCCCGCAAATACCGCCCGAAGTTGTTCTCCGAGCTGATCGGCCAGGACGCCATGGTGCAGACGTTGCGCAATGCGTTTGCGAGCGGTCGCATCGCGCAAGCCTATATGCTCACCGGGGTGCGCGGCGTGGGCAAGACCACGACCGCGCGCCTGATCGCGAGGGCGCTGAACTATGTGCCGCGAGGGGGTGAAGGCGCGCCGACCCTCGACATGACCGAGGAGGGCGAGCATTGCCGCGCCATCCTCGAGAGCCACCATCTCGACGTGGTCGAGATGGACGCAGCCTCCCACACCGGCATCGACGACGTCCGCGACCTGATCGACAGCGCCCACTACAAGCCGAACACCGCCCGCTACAAGGTCTACATCATCGACGAGGTGCACATGCTGTCGAAGCAGGCCTTCAACGGCCTGCTCAAGACCCTGGAAGAGCCGCCTGAGCATGTGAAGTTCATCTTCGCCACCACTGAGGCGCGCAAGGTTCCGGTGACGGTGCTGTCGCGCTGCCAGCGCTTCGACCTGAAGCGCATCGAGGTCGAGCAGCTTACCCAGCATCTCGCCAGCATCGTGGCGCAGGAAAATGCCTCGGCAGATCCCGCGGCCCTGATGCTGATCGCGCGCGCCGCCGAAGGCTCGGTGCGCGATGCGCTGTCGATCCTCGAT
>DASUZQ010000022.1:0-4485 GCA_036376815.1 Methyloceanibacter sp.
GCTTGGCGTGCTGCGCCGCGACGCGGTGGCCGGCGAAGTCAAGGCGCTCGACCAAACCGCCCGCGCCGGCTTGCGCAAATACGGCGTGCGCTTCGGTGCCTTCAACATCTACATCCCGGCGCTGCTCAAGCCCGCCGCCGCTGATCTCTTGTTGCTTCTCTGGGCGCTCCATGCCGGCCGGAACTACGGCATCGACGCCGAGGCTCTGCCGCCCAGGCCTCAGCAAGGGCTCACCTCGGTCGAGGCCGATCCACGCGTGCCGGAGCCCTATTGGCACGCGGCAGGCTTCCATATTGCCGGCGCGCGCGCGATCCGCATCGACATGCTGGAGCGGCTGTCGGATCTCATCCGCGCCCGCGTGTCGTGGAGGCCGACCGAGGGCGGCGAGCCAGCGCCTTCCGGCGCCACCGGCGACGGCGGCTTTCGCGCGGCGCCTGAGCTGATGAGCGTGGTCGGTTGCTCGGGCGAGGACTTCGCCTCGATCCTGAAGGCGCTCGGTTTCCGGCGGGAACGGCAGACGCTCGAGCCGGCGGAGGCGCGCGCCGTCGAGCCGGCGCCTGACGGCAATGGCTCCGAAGTGCCGGCTCCGGCGAACGAGACCGCAACTCAACCAGACATCGCCTTCGACGAGATCTGGCGTCCAGGCAAGCGAAACGAGGCGCGGAAACCGGAAACCCGCCAGGCAAAAGGCAAACCGCGCCGGGGCACCCGGCAAGCACAAGCCCCGCGTCAGCGGGAGCAGCGGCCGGGACTTGAGCGCAAGGAGCGCCCGCGCCCGTCTGACTCTTCGCCCTTTGCCGTGCTCGCCGAGCTTCGCCGCAATCTTGCCGCGAGGCGCCCTGAGGGTAACTGACGCGATCAAATGGAAGGTCAGCGGCTCGACAAATGGCTGTGGTGCGCGCGGCTCGTGAAGACGCGATCGCTTGCCGCCAAGCTGATCGAGGGGGGCAAGGTCAGGGTCAATGGCGCGCGTGCGCTGAAAGTAAGCCGCCATGTGCGCCTTGGCGACGTGGTGACCGGGACCGGGGTGGGCGCCGGGCGCCTTTTTGTGGTGCGGGTCATGCGGGAGGCCGAGCGGCGCGGACCGGCGACGACTGCCCGCTCGCTCTACGAGGATTTGACGCCTGAGGCGCCTCGTTCGGCTTCAGGGGACGTGCTGATCGAGGTTCATCACGGCAAGCGGCCGACCAAGCGCGACCGCAGGCGCCTCGAGGCAGTGAAGTCCGGCAATGCTTGAGGAGCGGAGGATCCGAGGCCGCACGCTTGGGCTGAAGCGAACGCAATTGCTTGCCTTGTACTGGTGCTGCGATTGGGATAGGCAAAGCCCCTCATCGGCCCCCAAGTTAACGGGAGCGAGGCGGCCGGAACGAAGGGCCGAAGCTTGTGCTTTGGTTCTAAGCGAAGTGGGATCGATGACGTACGTCGTCACTGAAGTCTGCATCAAGTGCAAATACACCGACTGCGTTGAAGTCTGCCCGGTAGACTGCTTCTACGAGGGCGAGAACATGCTCGTGATCCATCCCGATGAATGCATTGATTGCGGGGTGTGCGAGCCTGAATGCCCGGTCGACGCCATCAAGCCCGATACCGAGCCTTCGCTTGACCGCTGGCTCGACCTCAACCGCGAATATTCGGAAAAGTGGCCGAACATCACCACCAAGAAGGCAGCACCCCCTGACGCCGACGCCTTCGTCAACGAGCCCGACAAATTCAACAAATATTTCAGCTCCAACCCGGGCGAGGGGGACTAGGGGCTGGCCGCTCTCAAATTATTCACCTTACTGTCAAAATGTCGCATGTTGCGGCGCAAAACGCGGCTTGCTGCGGCACCGCATGACTTTCGGATTTACTAAGATTGTGTTATATTGGTGTTGAAATGGCGCGGATTGCCGCCAGTGAGCACCAAGAGAGGCGTCCCTAGTTGCGGGTACGCTTTTTTTCCGTCTTGAGGGGAGGTTACGCGATCGGGGGTTCCTGATCGACGTTCATTTTTGTGCTCGCTGCCAAGACAAGCCTCGGATCTAAGCCTTGTAAGAGGCTGAGAGGACTACGATCTAAGGTTTCGTATGGACGCGGCGGAAAGATCGGCAGGGCGGCGCGCCGGTTCCATTAATTAACAAAGTGAGACGAGAGTAATGCCCGAGAAGAAAAAGCCCCAGCAAAGACACGGTTTTCGTACCAACGAGTATATTGTCTATCCCGCCCACGGGGTCGGCCGCATTGTGAGCATCGAAGAGCAAGAGATTGCCGGCGCAACTCTTGAGCTGTTCGTCATCAACTTCGAGAAAGACAAGATGACGCTCAGGGTGCCGACCGGCAAGCTCGAGACCGTCGGCATGCGCAAGCTGTCAGAGGACAAGATCGTCAAGAAGGCGCTCGGCACGCTGAAAGGCAAAGCCCGCGTCAAGCGCACCATGTGGTCGCGCCGGGCGCAGGAATACGAGGCCAAGATCAATTCCGGCAACCTTGTCGCGATCGCCGAGGTGGTGCGCGACCTGTACCGGTCCGAGGCCCAGCCCGAGCAGTCTTATTCCGAGCGGCAGCTTTACGAAGCCGCGCTCGATCGCATGGCGCGGGAGATCGCCGCCGTCGAGCGCATGGATGAGGCAAGCGCCGTCGCCAAGATCGACGACGTGCTCGCCAAGACGGCGCGGCACGCGAAGCTCGCGGCGGAAGCCGACGCGCGTACCCGCGCGGCGTAAAGCCTGCGTCGAGATCTGAAATCGTTAGGCCCGGCCCGTGCCGGGCCTAAACGTTTTGGAGCTTAGAGCGCGATCCCTGCTCCGGGAGCCTCGGGAGCTTGCCGCGGCGAGCCTCCGCCATCGATCTGCTCGACATGGGTCACGTGGATCATCGGCCCGTCCCGCCACTCGATCCACCCACGCACCCTGAGCTTCTTTCCGGCGAGCGCCTTTGGATCGATGCCGGCGGCCTTGAAGGCGTCGCCGTCCTTGCGCTCGATCAGCACGGTGAAATCCTTCCGCCAATCCTTGTCGAAGTTGAGATAGATGCGTCCCGACGATTCGCCGACCTGCGCCACCACGCCTTCGACCAGCTGGTAGCTGCGGGTGAGACGCCCGAGGCGCTCGACATTGTCGGCCGTGAGCACGCGGTAGGCCCAAGAGCCCCAAACCCCCTCGCCCTTTGACCTGGCCTCGCCTCGCGGGCGAGCAGCAAGCATGGTTGTCGGGGAAGGAATCGACCGGGGCCAGCCCGCTCCCGACCATCTCGCTCTGCAGCCAGATGCGCTCGCCGCCCTTCACCACATAAACTTGCGCGAGCGCGTAGCCGTGGCGATCGGTGCGGGTGCCGCCATAGCGAAGCTCGACCTCGGCGCCTGAGGCAAGCTTCGACAGGGCCTCCTTCGCCTCGTTGACCATCGGCCAGGGACGGTCGTCGCGCGCGGCAATGGGTGTCGTCGGCGCCTTGGCGTTGACCAGCCGCACCACCGTGCCGTCGGTGAGGGCAAGCGTCTCGCCATCCTTGACCTCGGCGACCGTGCCTTTCTGCGGCTCGGAGAGCTCGCAAGCGAAGGCCGAAGCGGGAAGGAGAGGGAAAGAGAGGCTGGTTGCGGCGAGAAGAGACCCAAGAGTGACATGCCGGAGATGGAACATCGGAAGCCCCCCAACTCGATTGTGTTCCTATTTTGTTCTTCAACCTGATTGGAGTCAAGATGGATTCGTCGAGGGCAGGTTTTTGCACAGGACGATCGCGTCGACCGCGGCGTCCACGCATGCTTGCGCACGGAGCGCACCGCGGATACGCCTATATATCCGTTCGCGGCAATCGCCGGCGCGCGATCGGGGACCCCGTAGCTCAGTAGGATAGAGCATCAGATTCCTAATCTGAGGGTCGCAGGTTCAAATCCTGCCGGGGTCACCACTAAAATCAAGGTGTTAATGAAATACGGCTCCGGCCCATACGACTTTTAGCAACGCTCTAGCAACTAACGCAAATAAAGCCCACGACCTAAACCTACACCGGCAAGGGCGGCAATAAGCGCGACTAGCGCAGGAAGCGCCCCGATAAATGGAGAAGGGCGGCTAAACTGACAGCAACCGCCCTTCTCCTAGGCAGGGGACTTAACGCGCGTCTCCACCATCGGAGGAGTCAGACGCGAAGAGCCGGGTTACTTTGATATTCAGGCCATCGCTGGGCGCTGCGGTTACAAAATCCCAAACTCCCGACTGCGACAACTCCGCTCGCGTCATTCGGTAGCATGACTCCACCTATGTGATGTCGTGTTTCAGGCGCTTACTACCGGGTGTAACTGCATCGGAGGAGACTTCCATGAAAACGTTAGTATCGCTTATCACCTTAAGCCTTGTCGTGGCTTTCACTGCACCGGCATTTGCAGGCGCGCCTAAAAACCAAGCCGCTTGTGAGAAGGCTAAGATGCATTGGGATGCCGCTACTAAAAAATGCTCCTAGAGGTATCTAGAGGTCTAGAAAACGACGGCGGCTCGCTCTGGGCCGCCGTTGTTC
>DASUZQ010000023.1:0-6268 GCA_036376815.1 Methyloceanibacter sp.
CGATATTCCTCGGCGATGGCCACCTTGGCGCCGAGCTCTGCCGCGAGCCTGCCGGCGCGCACGCCGCCGGAGCCGCCGCCGATCACGAACAGGTCGTAGTCGAAATTAGCCACTTGAGGGGGTCCGCTGCAGGAGTTGCACGCCGTCGGGGGTCGCCACGATAGCCAAATCGGCCACCCCAAGGAACAGGCCGTGCTCGACCACGCCAGGCACCCGCTTCAACGCGAAGGCGAGCACCTCAGGCTCTTGAATGCTGCCGAAGGCGCAATCGAGGATGTAATTGCCCTGATCGGTCAGAAATGGCGCGCCGTCCTTGCCCAGGCGCTGGGTGATCTCGCCCTTGCATCCGGCTTGGCCCGCCATAGCCTCGACCATGCGGCGCGTGGCGGCAAATCCGAAGCGCACCACTTCGACGGGAAGCGGAAACCGGCCGAGCGTCTTTACCAACTTGCTGTCGTCGGCGATCACCACCATCTGGTCGGACGCGGTCGCCACGATCTTCTCGCGCAACAGCGCGCCGCCGCCGCCCTTGATCAGCCGCAGCTGATCGTCAATCTCGTCAGCGCCGTCGACGGCCAGGTGCAGATGGGGCGTCTCGTCGAGCGTGGTCAAGGGAATGCCTAGGGCCTCTGCCTGGGCGCGCGTGGCTTCGGAAGTCGGCACGCACAGCACCCTGAGCCCCGCCGCCACCTTGACGCCGAGCGCCTCGACGAAGCGCGCCGCGGTCGAGCCGGTGCCAAGGCCGAGCCACATCCCGTCGCAGACAAGATCGAGCGCGCGCAACGCGGCACTTTCCTTGAGCAAAGAGGAATCGCCAAGTTTCACCGGCAGTTGCCCTTTTGGGATGAAGTTGGGCCTAGCCTTGCAAAGCCAAGGATGAGATATGCCGGGGCGGCCTGCCCCGGTCAATGCGATAAGCCATGAGAGGAGTTAACGTGCCGCGCGCCAGTTTGAGAGATGCGACGATCGTTTTCGATCTCGACGGCACCCTCGTCGACACGGCGCCTGATCTCACCAACGCCCTGAACGACGCGCTCACCCGCCGCGGCTACGCCGCGATCCCGCAAGAGACCATTCGTTCCGCGGTCGGTTTCGGCGCGAGGGTGATGATCGAGGAAGCCTTGCGGCACGCCGGCGCCGCTGACGATATTGATGGGTTGCTGGCCGACTTTCTCGTTCATTACGAGGCCAACATCGCTGCCGAGAGCAAACCCTTTCCCGGCGCTGTGGCTTCGCTCGAGACGCTTGCGGCGTCAGGGGCAAGGCTCGCGATCTGCACCAACAAGCGCGAATATCTGACGCGCAAGCTGCTCGAGGCGCTCAACCTCCAGCATTACTTCCAGGGTATCGCCGGGCGCGACACCTTCGCCGTGTCGAAGCCGGACCCGGGCCACCTCACGGGAGTGATCGCCCAGGCCGGCGGCGACCCGTTTCGCTCCGTCATGGTGGGGGACAGCGACGTCGATATCCGCACGGCCAAAGACGCCAGCGTGCCCGCGATCCTGGTGAGCTTCGGCTATGCGCGGGAAGCGCTGGGCGAGCTTGTTCCCGACGTGGTGATCAGCCATTTCGACGAGCTCGTGCCGAGCGCCGCGTCCATCCTCGGCGCTTCGCCGGGGGTACGCCGGCGCCGCTAGCCCGCGCCCACCCACGCCACAGATTTGCCCAATTTCGACCGGACTGCTCTCAACGTGGAGCCACAGTCGAAAGCCACCTTCACCCGCCTTTAGGTCATTTCGCTTACACGCTTTTCCAAGGGAGAGAAAACGATGCTGAGACGTGTCGTGATCGGCGCGAGCCTGGCCTGCCTGATGGGGGGCGCCGCCTACGCCGTTGACGAGCCTGCCGAAGGTGACGATCAGTGCACCCAGCAGCTCGCGGCCGCCGAGGAGGCCGTACAGAACAAGATCGACGCCAACACCATGAGCGAGGAGGACACCGAGAAGGTGAACGAACTCCTCGATCAGGCCGACGCGCAGTGCACTGAAGGCGACCTCGCCAAAGCGACCGAGACGCTCGCCGCCGTCAATAAGATCGTGGGCAAATAGGCTTTGTGACTTGAGAGGCGGCGTGATCTCACGCCGTCCTCGACTTTCGGCTGCTCCTGGCCGGCCATTCCTTGACTTGCGTGGCTCCCAATCGCTAAATCCGGTTTCGAGGCCTGAAGCGGGCGGTTAGCTCAGCTGGTAGAGCACTGTGTTCACATCGCAGGGGTCACTGGTTCGAGTCCAGTACCGCCCACCATTTCGATAAATTGAAATAGCCAAGATGGGGACGCCGGAAGGATCCCCGCTTCTCTCTATTTCCGACGCGCAAGCTACGCCCGGCACGTTTAGGACGATGGCTCATTCGTCGAGCGCGAAGAGGACCGACCATGCCCCAGTCACCCTGGCAGCAAAGAGTATTCGAGGATGTGCTGAAGGAGAGGCTCTATCAGGAGCGCAAATGGGGCCAGGACGTCGACGATACCCTGAACACGCCGTGGATGTGGTGCGCATATCTCTGCAGCTATGCGACCAAGTGGATGCAAAACCCGCATCGCTGGACGCGCGGAGACACCGAAGAATTCTACGACAGGATGATCCAGACCAGCGCCATCGCTGCCGCTGCGGCGGAAAGCGTCCTCCGCCAGAGGGCCACCCACGGCAAGACCTTCTACGAAAGCGATGCCTCGCCGCAATGAAATGATACGTTGTTTCTGAGACGCATCATGAATCATCGCACTCGCATCGCCGCCGTCTAAAGCTCGGGATGTCCCACCCTAGGGTGCTTATTCCTCGTCCGCGATCATGGCGCGTACCCAGGCTCCGAAGGCGACGATGCCGGCCCATCTTAGCGTGAACTCGCATGGCTTCGTGGCGACGAAAGAAAGACCTTCGTCCACAAGGATGATCGAGATTTCGTCTTGATCCTCAACGCAGAACCGTTCCGTTTCGCGCTTCCAGCTTGCAGTTTCCTTCACGCCGCGCCTCCGCTTGTCTTTCGGTGAGGCTTTGGCATAGCGGCGCCATGCGTGAGTGATTTGCCGTCTGGCCGCCACCAAGAGCCCATACGTCCGAATTTGACGTGCGTCGCTCTTAAGGCTGCGCCCTATCCCTGTCCGGAGCTGAAACCGAGGAGCGTTCTTTGGCCGATCCGATCGTCTTTTTCCTTGTGAGGCTGGCCATTGCCGGGGCCGTGGTTTTGGGTGCAGCCGCCCTGCTCGTGCTCTTGGTGCGCCTGGCCTTTTCCTAGCGGGTCAGAGTTGAGCCTTTCGGCCGCGCTCGGCGCGCCGTCCCCCATTCAACCGCCGGCCCAACTGGACCTCGCACTGCTTCTCAAGAAGCGAGGCCAGTCGTCTCGGCTTCACGATCTCCACCTCATCTCCCCAGGTGAACAGGTGCCACGACATCTCCAACAGGCCGCCGGCACGAAACCGAACGACCAGCGAGCCGTCCGGCTGAGGCTCCATGCTCTGGCTCGGGTGAAACAAGAACTCGGCCGCATCGGCGGCCACCTTGGGAGAGAACTTCCACACGACGTCGACCGGGTCCTCGTGAAACACGCCGAACGACCCTTCGGCGTATTGCTGTATCGAGAATCCGCGTTTGCGCGTGAACGTTTGCCCCAAAAGCTCCACGCGCTCGATGTTCGACAGCGCGAATTTGCGGAAATCTCTCGCCCGATCGACCTCGCTCCATGCCACGAGATAGTGACGTGTCCCGTAGAGGAAGCCGTATGGCTGCACGATCTGATACCCGTGCTTGCGCGATCCGCGATAGGTGTAGTGAAGCCGGACCTTCCGTCGGGTAATGACCGCCTCGCGCAACTGGCTCAGGACGCTCAAATTGATCGCTGGTCTGGGGCCCGCCCGCATGGCCAGACCTTCGGCCTCGGTCAACGCCTCGAGATCGGGTTCGATCCTGGCTTTCGCCGGTTGTTTCAGGAGCGCATGGATCTTCGACATGATGCGCTCCATGCTCTGCACCTGGGCGCGCATATTCTCGCGGCGGAGCACCGATATCGCCGTGCTGAGATCGGCAAGTTCATCGGCGGTTACCATGGCAAGTCCGGCCATGGTGCCCCCAGGCAGCCGCCAACGCTTGGGGACCTCACCAGGATTGGCCTGCTCAATATGGGGGAACAGCCGCTCGACCGCGTCCCTCAACCTTTCCGCCGTTCGCCGGCTGAGCGGCTTATCGGAATAGCGAGTCCTGATGTCTTCCAGCGACAGTCCTGAAGCCGAGCCCTGCATCTCAAGCGCGATGCGCAGGACAATTTCCGACTTTTCGTAACGCATGACTCGAGCGGCGGGTGGGGAGGCGTTGGAACTGCGCTGACACACTCATACCAATCAACGTGTGATGCTTGCAACTTGCGGTCCGGCCAATGTCGAGAAGGCTCGCAAGTGCCAGGCTCTTCGCGCTTAAGCCCGCGCGATCTTCAAAGAGATGTCGGCAGCTATCGGCTGTTCGGTGTCGGCGTACATCGAGAGCATGGGCTCGTCGGTGAGCACCGCTTCATCGTATTCGCCGAACCCGTTGAAACGATTCGCCAACACGCGGCCATAGGCGCCGATCTGGCCGATCTCGATATAGTCGCCTTCCTTGACCGAGGGCGGCAGCATGAAGGGGCCCGGCGAATAGTCGGAGCTGTCGCAGGTCGGGCCATAGAGCGAGAACTCGGCCTCGCCTGGTCCCTTGGCCCCCCTCGCCCCGATCAGCCTGGCCGGAAAGCGGAAGCGGGAATAGGCGGCATCGAACAGCGTGCCGAAGGCGCCGTCATTGACGTAGAGCGCGTTGCCGCGCCGCGCATCGACGCGAACGATCACCGACTCGGCTTCGGCCACGAGCGCGCGGCCCGGCTCGCATAGAAGCTCGCAACTGTCCTTGACGGCAAGCTCGTCCCAAGCCTTGGCGATCTCATCGGTGTAGTCGGAAAGCTCGGGCGGATCGGAATGGGGATAGCGGCTCGGGAAGCCGCCGCCGATGTCGATGGCGTCGACGAGCACGCCGGAGGTCACGATCAATTGACCGACCTGCCTGAGCGCTTCGCCGAACGCTGCCGGCACCACCGCCTGCGATCCGACGTGGAAGGTGATGCCGAGCCGCTTTGCCACCTGGCGCGCGCGCAACAGAAGCGCCGGAGCCTCCGCCATGGGCACGCCGAACTTGCCTTCGAGCGGAATGAGGCTGTGGGTGTTGGGACAGGCTATGCGAAGATAAAGCGCGAGGTCGCGCGCCCGGCCGGTCTCCTCGAGGATCTTGTCGAGCTCATCCTCGCTGTCGAAGGCGAAGCTGCGCACCCCGAATTCGTCGAAGGCCGTGCGGATCGAGACCCGCGACTTGACCGGGTTCATGAAATAGAGCTCGGCGTTCGGCACCGCCGCCATGCGGGCGATCTCCACCGAAGACGCCACGTCGAACTTGGTGATTCCCGCCTCGGCGAGAGCCTCGATGATGGGCGAAGCGTCGTTCGCCTTGGCGGCGTAGAGCACCTGACCGGGGAAGTTGGCGAGGAACCAGCGCGCAGCACGCGCCGCGGCATGAGGCCTCAGGCAGAGGACCGGCCGCTCGGGACGATGATTACGGAGAAGCTCCGCAGCAGAAGTGAAAACGTCCATCCCATGTCTACTCCCACACGAGATTGAGATTGTCAGTTGCTGCCCTCGTGCACGAATGCCAGAGCGGTGTGGTCACGTATGCAATCTGATCAGGCTTGTAAAGCGGTTTTCGCGAGGGACCCACCGCTAGATTCGGCGTCAGGCTTCAGGAGCGAGCCGACGCGGGCGGCGGCGAGGGTGCTCAGACCCTCGCCGCCTAATTTCTAGGCTATTTCACATGAATCTTGATCGCCGCGCGGGATGTGATGTCGGCCGCGGGCGCCTTCGTGCCCGTCTCTTCGGCCTTCGTGCCCTCGGCGATCTTCTTGGCACCGTCCACGACGATTTGGCGGGTAATAAAGTCGCGGTAGTTGCCTAGATCGGTGAAGTCCCTTTTCTTGAAATCGTGCTTGATGCCGTCGACGTCCTTGCCGGAGGCGTTGCACACCGCAACCACCGTCACGTCTTCAGCATCCCTGACACGGTACGTGAACGGAGCGTCGGCACTCGGGAACTTCAGCTCCTTGCCGGCCGACAGGAAATTGTCCTGCTGGAAGCGGTTGGGCAACAACGGTTCACCTTCCCCTTTTGAATCGATGCTGACGAGGGTGAGGTTGCAGTCCTCCGCCGACTTGATCGTAAAGACAGGACGATCATCCACTTTGTATTCGGTGTTGTCGGCGGTGA
>DASUZQ010000024.1:0-2801 GCA_036376815.1 Methyloceanibacter sp.
CGGCGCGCGCTGGGGGTCGATCCGTCAAGGTCGGCCGTTTCCCTTATTCCGCCAACGGCAAGGCCATCGTGCTCGGCGAGACCGAGGGGCTGATCAAGACCATCTTCGATGCCGAGAGCGGAGAGCTTCTCGGCGCGCACATGATCGGGGCCGAGGTCACCGAGCTCATTCAGGGCTTCGCCGTCGCCAAAGGGCTGGAAACCACCGAGGCCGAGCTGATTGCGTCCATCTTCCCCCATCCGACGCTGTCGGAAATGATGTATGAGTCGGTGCTCGACGCCTATGGCCGCGCGCTTCACATCTGAGCCGCTTAAGCCAGCCGTCGAGACCCAGGCTCGAGCCGGCGCCGAAGACAGGGAGCAGCGATATGACAATAATTTTCGACCTCATCATGTTTCTCATCATCGGTCTCGCCGCCGGTGCCATCGCTTCCTTCTACATGGGGCGTCAGCAGGAGCTCGTGCCGAACCTCCTCATCGGCATCGCCGGCGCCTTCATCGGCGGCTTCATCGCCAAGCTGCTCGGGCTCACCGCCTATAACGTCATCGGCGAGGTGGTCGTCGCCACCGCCGGCGCCATCATCTGCCTGTTCGTGTGGCAGCGCGTCCGCGGAAAGTGATCCGCTCGTTGCGGGGGCGGGGAGACCCCCTATATTACGCGCGAGGCCCAAAGAGTCGCGGGGCCGGTCAAGACGGGGCAGCTCGTTTCAACCGACGGAGGTTCGAAATGGAAAATGAGGCTCATGGACTTCTGTCCATGCCGGGGGTCGGGTTTTTCGGCATGCTCGTCATCGGCCTCCTCGCCGGTTACATCGCCGAGAAGGTGACGGCGAGCGATCATGGCCTGCTCACCAATTTGCTCGTCGGCATCGCCGGCTCCTTCGTCGGCGGCGCGCTCGCGGCGTTGCTCAACATCGCCTTCTATGGCTGGCTCGGCAACCTGATCGTCGCCACGGCCGGGGCGATCCTTCTCTTGTGGGTGTGGCGGAGGTTCAGGGGACCGTCGACAGCATAGATGGTAACTGTTTTCACCAGCCAAGATCATACGCGGCCGCGCCATCCGGAAAAGGCGCGGCTGCCAGATACGCCGGTGCTACCCAAGCCCGATTGGATCCGCGTGCGGGCTCCGGGTCCTCACGCCTTCGACGAAACCCGCAGCGTACTGCGCCGCCATCGCCTCAACACGGTGTGCGAGGAGGCGGCCTGTCCTAATATCGGCGAGTGCTGGGGCAAGCGGCATGCGACCGTGATGATCCTCGGCGACACCTGCACTAGGGCTTGCGCCTTTTGCAATGTGCGCACCGGACGCCCAGGCGCAGTCGACCCTTCCGAGCCCGCGCGCGTCGGCGCGGCAATCGCCGAGCTTGGCCTTTCCCATGTGGTGGTGACGTCGGTCGATCGTGACGATCTTGCCGACGGAGGTGCCGCGCATTTTGCCGCGACCATCGCCGCCATCAGAACCAAGGCACCGGCGACGACCGTCGAGGTGCTGACCCCGGACTTCTTGCGCAAAGAGGGGGCGCTCGACATCGTCATGGCGGCGCGGCCCGACGTGTTCAACCACAATCTCGAAACCGTGCGGTGGCTCTATCGCGAGATCAGGCCAGGCGCGCGCTACGATCACTCCTTGCGCCTGCTCGCGCGCGCCAAGGAGCTGGACGGAGCCACGTTCACTAAGTCGGGCATCATGGTCGGACTCGGCGAGACCACGGCCGAAGTCCTTGCCCTGATGGACGATCTGCGCGCGGCTCAGGTCGACTTCCTCACCATCGGCCAATATCTGCAGCCGACCCGCAAGCATGCGGCAATTGATCGCTTCGTGCCGCCAGAGGAGTTCGATGCTTTGCGCGCGGCCGGAGAAGCCAAGGGCTTCCTGCTCGTGGCGGCGAGCCCGTTGACGCGCTCCTCCTACCACGCCGCTGACGACTTCGCCCGCCTCAAAGCCGCTCGCCACGCAGCGCTTGGCCGCTAGGCGCGCCAGCTGCCATGCACGTCTATGAGACCAATCACCGTGTCGCGCACTCCGCCGACGACATGTTCAAGCTCGTTGCCGACGTTGAGCTCTATCCGAAATTCCTGCCGCTCTGCGAGGAGTTGAAGCTCAAGCGCCGCGAGCGCCGCGACGGCAAGGAGGTGCTCATTGCCACCATGACCGTCGGCTACAAGCTGATCCGCGAGAGCTTCACCACCGAAGTCATCCTCGACGCCGACGCCCGCACCATCGTGGTGCATTATCTCGACGGGCCGTTCTCGTTCCTGGAGAACCACTGGGTCTTCCGTCCGCTGACGCCGCAAGCTTGCGAGATCGATTTCTACATCGCCTACAGCTTCCGCTCGCGCCTCTTGGAGCGCTTGATGGGCGGGCTGTTCGACAGGGCGGTGCGCAAATACACCGACGCCTTCGAAGCGCGTGCCGACGCGATTTACGGTAGCCGCTCCCCCTCGCTTGCTTCACAGCAATGAGGCGAGAAGTGCCAGCCCGCGCCGCACGCTTTCGCGCCTGATCTCGCCCCGGCCGATATCGCCGAGCAGAAGCCGCTCGTGGCTGACCGGCGCGTCGCGCACCGCCGCGGCAAGGTGCACGAGCCCAACCGGCTTCTCCGCCGTTCCGCCGGAAGGCCCGGCGATGCCGGTGATGGCGACGGCGAGCGTGGCGCGGGAATGAGTGAGCGCGCCGCCGACCATGGCGCGGGCGACGTCCTCGCTCACCGCGCCGTGCCGCTCGATCAGCCAAACGGGAACGCCGAGCATCTCGCTTTTCGCCGCGTTCGAATAGGTGACGAAGGCGCGATCGACCACGTC
>DASUZQ010000025.1:0-3705 GCA_036376815.1 Methyloceanibacter sp.
AGATCTACAAATATGTGATCCACATGGTGGCCCAGGCCTATGGCAAGACTGCCTGCTTCATGCCGAAGCCGGTGTTCGGCGACAACGGCTCCGGCATGCACACCCACCAGTCGATCTGGAAGGGCTCCGCCCCGGTGTTCGCCGGCGACAAGTACGCCGACCTCTCCGACACCGCGCTGCACTACATCGCCGGCATTCTAAAGCATGCCAAGGCGCTCAACGCCTTCACCAACCCGACCACCAATTCCTATAAGCGGCTGGTGCCGGGCTACGAGGCACCGGTGCTGCTCGCCTATTCCTCGCGCAACCGCTCGGCGTCTTGCCGCATCCCGCTCGGCTCAGGCCCGAAGGCCAAGCGCGTCGAGGTGCGCTTTCCCGATCCCGCCGCTAATCCCTATCTCGCCTTCGCTGCCATGCTGATGGCTGGGCTCGACGGCATCGAGAACAAGCTCAATCCAGGCGATCCGATCGACAAGAATCTCTACGACCTGCCGCCGGAGGAGCTCGAGAAGGTGCCGACCGTGTGCGGCTCGCTGCGCCAGGCCTGCGAAGAGCTCGACAAGGACCGCGCCTTCCTCAAGAAGGGCAACGTGTTCACCGACGATGCCATCGATGCCTATCTCGAGCTGAAGATGGAAGAGGTTGAGCGGTTCGAGATGATGCCGCACCCGATCGAGTTCGACATGTATTACAGCGTTTGACGCTGGTCCTTGGGGGGACCAAAGCGAATGGGGCGGCCGAAGTCTTGGCCGCCCCACTTTCGCCCCGTCTACTCGACCTTCTGGTCGCTTGCCGCGTAACCCCCGTAGGACGCGGGATCAGCAACCGAAGGCCCCTGCCAGGGCTCCCCCGTCTCAGAAACTTTCCCCTTCATCAGATAGAACGCTCCCCACATCAGGACCAGGATCAGGAGCGTGCCGAGCCATTGCTTGTTGCTCGTGTACCAGCCGCCGAGCAGCGTCGGGATGCCGAACACCACGAAGTGGCAGAGCGAGAGCGTGGTGACGACCGCGATGCCGCCGAGCATCCACAGGAAGACTTCCTGTGACGCGGCCGCTCCGCTCTGGCCGGCGTCGACCAGGAACCTCTGGCCGTTGTCGGCGCCGGCGCTGACCATGGCGCAGAGCGAGGCTATCGCGAGCGTGATCAGAATGGCGTAGCGCATGATCGTCATGCCGGACTCCCCCGTGCATTTGAGGCAAAGTCTAGAGAGGCCCGGGTAAACAAACGGGAAACGGTTAGGCTTAACGACTGGTTAATGGGCCTTGTCGGGCTGTCAAACCGTCAGTCGACCACCACCAGGACACAAGCGGCATGGTCGCTCTTGTCGCCTGACTGTCTCCAGGCTCGGCACCTGTGACTCCCATCCAGCAAACAATCGACACCGCGGTAACGAACGATGAGAATTGGGCAATCAGCATCGCGACCTGGGCCTCCTGTTTGAGCGGCAACCCGACAAATTCCTGTTTCGACCTGATCTCGATCTTCAATTGTGTGTTCTTGTCAGAAAGCCGTGGAGCGCCGGCGGCGATTTCCGGCCTGCCTTTCAGATGCTTCTTGAATAATCGATTGAGTGTCTCTTCTGGCGTATCGCTGCCCTTCTGATGATTCTTGAGCAGAGCGCACGCTTCCTCAAAGGTACTCGGTACCCTACTCATGCGTCACTCACCGACCCCTAGGCTGCCTTCCACTTGATCGAGCAGCCCATGGATGCGGTTTGCTCGCGTGGGCCTTTCCCGGTCTCGGCGACCCGCTTCATCGCCTCGAACAGCTCGCGGCGTGCGTCGGCGGGCCCGGCCTCCTTGCGGCTCGCATCGAGGCGGCCGCGATATTGCAGCTCGAGCTTGCCGTTGAAGCCGAAGAAGTCTGGCGTGCACACAGCGTCATAGCGCCTCGCCACCTCCTGGCTCTCGTCGTAGAGATAGGGGAAGGTGAAGCCGTGCGTGCGCGCAAACCGCTTCATGTTGTCGAAGGAGTCCTCAGGATAGTGTTCGGCATCGTTGGATGAGATGGCGACGGTGTTGATGCCGCAAGCTTTGAGCTCGTTGGCATCGCGCACGGTGCGGTCGATCACCGCCTTCACGTAAGGGCAGTGATTGCAGATGAACACCACCAACGTGCCGTTCTTGCCTTGCAGATCTGCCAGGCTGTACGTCTTGCCGTCAACGCCGGGGAGCGAAAACGACGGCGCTTTCCACCCGAAATTGCAGATCGGTGTCTGTTCCGCCACGCTTCTCTACCTCGTCAAGAACCTGTCTAGCCGGGCCCTAGGCTCGCTGCCCCAGCAACCATCCTCTCAACCGCATATGGCGAATAGAGACAAGTTCCGCAACAGGGCCGCCGCCTGCGCGGCCATCAGCAAGATCGGCGGCAAGATGGCTTAGCATCGCGCGCTCTTGAAAACGCCGCGAATGCGTGCGAGCTAACGAGGGTCCCCAATCTCGTAGATTCGTTTGGAACGGGCGCAAGGCCATGCGCAAAGCCGCAACATCACGCGACCTCTTCGCCAAGCTCGAGGATGAGCTGAAGAAGAAGCCGATTGCCGCCGCCAAGTCCGCCAAGGCGAAGCGGAACGGCAGAGCTTCGTCCGATGACGCCTATACAGCCGCCGACATCGAGGTGCTCGAGGGGCTCGAGCCGGTGCGCCGCAGACCCGGCATGTATATCGGCGGCACCGACGAGAAGGCTCTGCACCACCTCTTCGCCGAGGTGCTCGACAACGCCATGGACGAGGCGGTCGCAGGTCACGCCACCCGCATCGAGGTGAGCTTCGAGGACGACGGCTTCCTGAGCGTCACCGACAATGGACGCGGCATCCCGGTCGACCCGCATCCCAAGTTCAAGAAGAAGTCGGCGCTCGAAATCATCATGACCACGCTGCACGCGGGCGGCAAATTCAATTCCAAGGTCTACGAGACGAGCGGCGGCCTGCATGGCGTCGGCGTCTCGGTGGTGAATGCTCTATCGGAGCACCTCGAGGTGGAGGTGGCGCGCGGGCAAAAGCTCTATCGCCAGAGCTATACGCGCGGCACTCCCGACGGCCCGGTGAAATGCCTCGGGCCGATCAAGAATAGGCGCGGCACGCGCGTCCGCTTCCGCCCCGACCCCAAGATCTTCGGCAAGGGCGCCGCCTTAAGGCCGTCGCGCCTGTTCCGCATGGCCCGGTCCAAGGCCTATCTCTTCCGCGGCGTCGAGATCAGATGGTCGTGCGCCAAGGCGCTGCTCGACGGCGACAGCGAGACGCCCGAGAGCGCCGTGTTTCATTTCCCGGGCGGGCTCAAGGATTTTCTCGCAAACCGCATCGAAGGCCAGGAGGCCGTTACCAAGGATGTGTTTGCCGGCCGCATCGAGAAGACCGAAGGCTCAGCGTCCATCGAATGGGCGATCGCCTGGATCGCGAGCGACGACGGCTTCCTGAGCTCCTATTGCAACACCGTGCCGACGCCGGACGGGGGCACGCATGAGGCGGGCTTGCGCGCGGCGCTGACCAAGGGCTTGCGCGGCTTTGGCGAGCTTACCGGACACAAGCGCGTCGCCCAGGTGACGGGCGACGATTTGCTCGGGACCGCTGCCGCCATGCTCTCGGTGTTCATCCGCGAGCCCGAGTTCCAGGGCCAGACCAAAGACAGACTTTCGAGCCCCGAGGCCGCCCGCATCGTCGAGAGCGGCGTGCGCGACGCCTTCGACCATTGGCTGACCGGGAAC
>DASUZQ010000026.1:0-3694 GCA_036376815.1 Methyloceanibacter sp.
AGTGAGCGTGGAGAGGCGCGGCCGCGAGACGATATTCGCGCCGGGCAGCAATTCGTGGATGGCGTCGCGCATGGTTGCGGCGCCGAGCAGCAACGTCTCGCTGAAGCCGCGGGCATGAAACAGACGATCGGTGAAAACGTGGCCGCGCTCGCCGTCGGCGGCGAGCTGAATCTCGTCGACGGCGACGAAGTCGGCCTCGAGATCGAGCGGCATCGCCTCGACGGTGCACACATAATGGCGCGGCGAAGGCGGCTTGATCTTCTCCTCGCCGGTGATCAGCGCGGCCTTGGCGGGGCCGATGCGCGCGACGATCTTGTCGTAGACCTCGCGGGCGAGCAGACGGAGCGGCAGACCGATGATGCCGACGTCGTGGGCGAGCAGGCGCTCGATGGCGAGGTGGGTCTTGCCGGTGTTGGTCGGCCCAAGCACCGCGGTGACGCCTCGGCCGCGCATTGCTCCGGAACTTGAGGGGAGTCGGCTCATGCTGTTAGACCCTAAGACCTACCGATAGCGTATTGGGGCGAGCGCGCCAGGTCTGGAACGAGGGGGGAACGAATCTCGTCCGAATCGCTGACTCGGGCCATTCGGATTTCGTTCTTCACCGGCGTCACCAGATCGAGCTCGCTCTGTCAAAGGTCATCGCCCAATGCGTCTTCGCGACCGCGAATCAACCAGTTGACACGGAGGCTTCACGTGAGGCTCAGCGCCCCAGGGGAACAAAGGGAACGGAACACGGACGAATCAGGAGACCGTTAATTTTCGTCATCTGTTCGCTACTACATATTGGGATTAGAGGCCTTGCCGTTAACCCTTGGCCGGCCGGCAAATGAGGGGGGTTAATCCTGGAGGCTGGCGCGCTTTGCGCCTCTCTGGACGTTGAATGAGGTCGAGGTGGCCGAGCCGTAGCCCACGAGGGTCGGCAGCACGATGCGGTAGGGGACGTACATCTCGGTGCCGGGGAGCGAGACGAGCCAGACTTCGATCTCGTTCGTCTGCGACATGAGCTTGATGCCTGGATTGTCGGGCCGGTAGCCGGAGATCGGAATGAACTTCACGCGGCAGACCGCGGCGAAGCCCGAATATCCGGTCGATGCATCCTTCTGCAGCTTCACGGTGCGCTTCGGCTGGAGCTGGAGATCGAAGCGCTGCTCGCCGTCGAACACCGGAATGCTCTGATCGCACACCTTCGGATCGCCATTCGGATTTTCCGAGCGCGCATAGAGAAACGCCGCCGTCATCGGATCGAGCACGCCTTCGAGCTGCTCCTTGGTGGTGGGGATGACGTGCGGGTTGAACCGCTTCTTCGGTATGCGCGAAATTTGTGTGACGGCGCCGCCGTCGAAGGTCATGCGAAGCTGCTGGCTCTTGTCTCCGCCCTCGAAGTTGAGGCTGTACATCGCGGGCTCGGGGCCGGTCCCTCCGAATCTGCCCTTGCTCGCCGTGGTGCCGTGCCACTCGAAGATCAGCCCTTGCAGGACCGAGAACCGGCCTTCGCCGCGCATCTCGTAGTCGGTGCCGCGGAACACCGTGGTTAGCTGGAAGTTCCCGAGATTGAAGCCGGCGAGGTCGACGCGATAGACAGCGGTGATGCGGTTTGCCGACCCCATGCTGATCTCGGCAAAGGCGGAATCGCCCGACGGGGCGCCCCCCAGCCCGCAGGTGAGGGCTGCGACAGCCGCAAGGCTCAACATATGTCGCGCTATTGGCATGGCCCCGACCCTCGACTGGCGGTGCCGAAAGGTAGGCGCCCCCAGCCAAATTTCGGATTATTCGCAGAATTCGTCAATTCTGAGGTTGAGATATCCGGTGGTCATCGCCTTGACCGCAGGCAATGGGGCCCGTATACCTCCCCCGAATTTCGCGAGAACGCTCGACTTTTTGGCTTGCCGTTCCGCATCACCCAGCTTCCTAGCACGTCTAGAGACAAGGACTAAGTACGATGGCCCGTCGTTGCGAGCTGACCGGCAAAGCGGTGCTCACCGGCAATAATGTCAGCCACGCCAAGCGCAGAACCAAGCGCCGTTTCCTGCCGAATCTGTGCAATGTCACGCTGGAGAGCGAGGCGCTGAAGAAGCGCGTGCGCCTCACCGTCAGCGCTGCGGCGTTGCGCTCGGTCGAGCATCGCGGCGGGCTCGACGCCTATCTGCTCAAGGCCGGCGACGAGGAATTATCGCTGAGAGCGCGGCGCCTCAAGCGCGACATCGCCAAGGTGCAAAGCGCGGTTGCCCCGGCCAACTAGCGCGAA
Organism: Methyloceanibacter sp.; assembly: GCA_036376815.1. GTDB lineage: Bacteria > Pseudomonadota > Alphaproteobacteria > Rhizobiales > Methyloligellaceae > Methyloceanibacter. Next base: position 2,246 of record DASUZQ010000026.1, read on the forward strand.
CTCGGCTCGGCCAGCACCGGCTTACCGTCTGGCAGAGCGAATTGCATCAGAAGCGTCCGCTGCAGGGCGCTGAAATTATCGTCGGAGATCAGCGTGAGGACGGTCTCGCCGGAGGCCCCTCGGTGCACGGCGATCCCCTCCATATTGTCGATGTTCAAGCTGTCACTGGCTTCGAGCAGGACTTCGCCCGAGATGAGCGCTCCGGGCTTCAAGTCGTTGGCGGCGACGCGGCGGATGCGCATCTTCACTCCCTCGCTGTAGCGGAAGCGGCGCTCGAGCACGAGGATGCCGCCGTCCGCCAGCGCCGCGGCGTCGGTAATGTCGAAGCCGCCGACATTCTTGAGGGCGATCGCGCCTGGCGTCGGCCCGCCGATCAGCCAGCCGCGGAGGTTGCCGTTCTTGTCCGGCAGGCGCTCGGAGAACAGAACCGTGGTCCCCTTGAGCCGGCCGGCGCGTATCGGGGCAACCGCCTCGATGCCGCGGTTCGCGCTCATGCGCTTGGTCTCGGCGGGAAGAGTAAGCCCGCCGTCAGGCGGCCCGAAGCGGTCGGAGGTGAAAGGATAGCGCAGGACGCGATGGTTGCGCTCGAAGGCGACGTAAGCCGTGCCCTTCGACGTGTCGCCGTCGATGAGCGCCAAGCCTTCTGAGTCCTGCTGAGCGTCACCGGCAAGCGGCTTCCCGTCGCGGCCGAGGATTGGTCCTATGCTCGCCCCGCTCAGGCCTTTGAGCTTCCGCCCGTCATAGTCGACATTAGCCCGGAGCCAGGTGCCGGCATCGGAGATGGCGAGCAGAGACTTGCCGGCAGGGCCAATGATGAGCGCCGAGTAGCCGCCGAAGAAGGGCGACTTGGCGTAAAGATTGATCCCGCCGCGCCAGACGAGCTTGCCGAATTGCTTGCGATCCGGATTGTCGCGGTCGAAGTCGATGGGGATGGCGGTGATGGCCAGACGCTCGACGCTAGGGAGCACGCTCGCCGGCTTGTCGGCGAAGGAAGGTGCTGCGATGAGAAACGCCGCAATGGCGAGGAACGCCGCGGCGGTGTTGCGCCAGAGCTTCGCCGGGGAAAACGCCACGGCGCCCCGCTAGTTCAGCTTGCGGCGCTTGGCGCGCGCCGCACCTGGGGCCGCGCGGTAGAATTGGCGCCAGGCAATATCCTCGTCGAACAGCTCGGCGAGCTTGTCGGTCATCACGCCGGCGAGCTCCTCGGCGTCGGTGACCGTCACGGCACGCCGGTAATAGCGGGTGACGTCATGCCCGATGCCGATGGCGACGAGCTCGACTGAGGAGCGGGTCTCGATTTCCTCGATGACCTGGCGGAGATGGCGCTCGAGATAAGAGCCCGAATTGACCGAGAGCGTGGAATCGTCGACCGGCGCGCCGTCGGATATCATCATCAGGATGCGCCGTTGCTCGGGGCGGCCGAGCAGGCGGCTATGCGCCCACGTCAGA
>DASUZQ010000027.1:0-2233 GCA_036376815.1 Methyloceanibacter sp.
GGCGGAATCCTGACCATCGTCGGAAGCCGGGCCATGCCTTCGTGCGGCGACAACACCAGGATCGTGCGGCTGGAGATTCCCTATGGCAGCTTCGAGCACCGCATCGCTCTGCAACTCAACCGCTTGCGGCTCGATCAACGCGAGCTCGTGAACGGTTGCCTCGTGCTCACCTTTGTCAAGCTTGGCTGAGCAGGTTCAATTCATGAACGACACGACCCAAACTTCCGCGACCGAGCAGGCAGCCTCCTCTGAGCTCAAGCTGCCCGATCGCGCTTTGATCATCCTGCCGACGCGCAACGCCGTGCTCTTCCCCGGCGTGGTGGCGCCGCTCGGTCTCGGCCGGCCGCAATCCATCGCCGGGGCCCAGGCCGCCGCGCGCGCCGACAAACCGATCGGCGTGGTGCTGCAGAATGACTCCTCAATCGAGACGCCGGGGCCTGAGCACCTGCATCGCGTCGGCACGGTGGCCGAAATCCTGCGTTACGTGACCACGCCGGACGGCAATCATCACATCGTCTCGCGCGGCGCCCGCCGTTTCCGCATCGCCGAGTTTCTCACCGGTTATCCCTTCCTCGTCGCCCTTGTCGATGAGGTGGGCGAGGCCGAGGTCTATTCGACCGAGATCGCCGCCCGCGTGCATCAGCTGAAAGAGCGGACACGCGAGGCGATATCGCTGCTGCCGGCAATCCCCAAGGAGCTTGCCGACGCCATCGATCAGATTCAGTCGCCTTCGGCGCTTGCCGACTTCGTCGCCAACGCCTCGGATCTCACGCCTGCCGAGAAGCAGGAACTGCTCGAGACCTTCGACGTTCAGGAGCGCCTGGACAAGCTGTTGCGCACCGTCGCGCAGCAGATCGAGGTCTTGCGCCTGTCCAAGCAGATCGGCGAGCAGACGCAGGAATCCCTGCAAAGCCGCCAGCGCGAGCACATCTTGCGCGAGCAGCTTCGTCAGATTCAGAAAGAGCTTGGCGAGGGCGAAGGCTCAGGCGCCGAGATCGCCGAGCTTCGCGAAGCGATCGAGAAGGCCAAGATGCCTGAGGAGGCCGAGAAGCAGGCGCTGAAGGAGCTGGCGCGGCTTGAGCGCACGCCTGAGGCGAGCGCCGAGCACTCCATGATCCGCAGCTACCTCGACTGGCTGATCGAGCTGCCGTGGTCGAAGCTGTCCGAGGAGCGCATCGACATCGCCGAGGCGCGGCGCATCCTCGACGAGGACCATTACGGCCTGCCCAAGATCAAGCAGCGCATCCTCGAATTTCTCGCCGTGCGCAAGCTCAACCCGGAAGGTAAGAGCCCCATCCTGTGCTTCGTCGGTCCTCCCGGCGTCGGCAAGACCTCGCTCGGCCAATCGATCGCGCGCGCCATCGGCCGCAAATTCGTGCGGCTGAGCCTCGGCGGCCTGCATGACGAGGCGGAGATCCGCGGCCATCGCCGCACCTATATCGGCGCGCTGCCCGGCAACGTGATCCAGGCGATCCGCAAAGCCGAGACGCGCAATCCGGTGATGATGCTCGATGAGATGGACAAGCTCGGCCAGGGCTTCCACGGCGATCCGTCGGCGGCTCTGCTCGAGGTGCTCGATCCCGAGCAGAACTCGACCTTCCGCGACAACTATCTCGCGGTCCCCTTCGACCTGTCGCGGGTAATGTTCATCGGCACGGCCAACGTGATCGACACCATCCCTGGGCCGCTTCGCGACCGCATGGAGATCATCGAGCTCCCCGGCTACACAGAGGAGGAGAAGGTCGAGATCGCCAAGCGCTATCTGCTCAAGCGTCAGCTCAAGGCTACCGGCTTGTCGCCTGGCGCTTGCGAGATCACCGACGACGCCATCCGCGCCATCATTCAGGACTACACGCGCGAAGCCGGCGTCCGCAATCTCGAGCGCGAGATCGGCGCCATCTGCCGCCATGTCGCCACCCGCGTGGCCGAAGGCAAGGTCGAGCACATGAAGATCGATGCCTCAGATCTGCATGCCATCCTCGGCGCCCGCCGCTTCGAGAGCGAAGTCGCCATGCGCACGAGCGTGCCCGGCGTGTCGACCGGACTTGCCTGGACCCCGACCGGCGGAGACATTTTGTTCGTCGAATGCGCACGCGTGCCCGGCAACGGCAAGCTGATCCTCACCGGCCAGCTCGGCGACGTGATGAAGGAAAGCGCGCAAGCGGCTTTGAGCCTGGTGAAGGCGCGGAGCGCCTCGCTCGGCATCGACGCCTCCGTGTTCGAGAAGTCGGAC
>DASUZQ010000028.1:0-3217 GCA_036376815.1 Methyloceanibacter sp.
CACCTTGGTGACCTGGGTCTCGACGATAGGGGCGCTCGCGCCGGGATAGTCGGTGGTGACGGTCACCACCGGCGGGTCGATATTGGGGTATTCGCGCACGCTCAAGCGGCTATAGCCGACGAGGCCGACGAGCGTCACCACCAGGCTCATCACCGTCGCGAAGACCGGGCGATGGATCGAGATTTCGGAAAGCTTCACGCCTTGGGCTCCTGCGCCGGAACCACGGTGACCGCGGCGCCGTCGCGGATCTTGAGTTGGCCGGCGGTGATTACGATCTCACCCGCCGCCACGCCCTCGACGAGCTCGACCCGGCCTTCGCGCCGCGTGCCGATCGAGACCCTGGAGAGTTGCGCCTTGCCGTCGACCACCTTGAAAACGAACTGGTCCTCGCCCTTTGGCACGATGGCGGCCTCCGGCACGGTGAGGGCGTCGGGCTTGACTTCGTGGATCAGCGTCACGCGGGCGAACTGGCCAGGCCGGAGCTTCTGATCGTCGTTGGGCACGCGGGCGCGAATGAAGATGGAGCGGCCCTCGATGTCCACGCGCGGATCGATGGCATACACATCGCCCTTGAAGGTCTCGTTCGGATAGGCGTCCACCTTGATCTCGATCGATTGACCGGTGTGAACCGTTGGCAGATATTTTTCCGGTATCTTGAAGTCGACCTTGATCGGGTCGATGGCGTCGAGGCCGACCAAGGCTTGGCCGGGCGTGATGTACTCGCCGACGCTCACCTGGCGCAGGCCCACGATGCCGGCAAACGGCGCCACGATCTTGGTCTTCTCGATATGGGCTTTGGCCAGCTCCATGGCGGCGTTGGCGACGGCGAGATTGCTCTCGGCTTCGTCCTTGGAGCTCCCGCTTGCGATCTTGCGCGAGAACAGCTCGGACACGCGCTGATTGCTTTGCTCGGCGAGCAGGCGCTTGGCTTCAGCCTGATGCAGTTCGGCCTGATCGACGGAATCGTCGAGGGTGATCAGCGGCGCGCCACGCTCCACCGGCGTGCCCTCCTTGAAATGAATGTCGACGATGCGGCCGGCGATCTCCGAGCTGATCACCACCGATTCATCGGAGCGAAGGCTGCCTACGGCGGTGACCCGCTCGGTGAGAGGTCCTTTGGCAACCGCCGCAGCTTCGACCGGCACAGATTTCGGCGGCGCCTTTTCCGGTCCGGCGGCGACAGTTTTGACCGGCTCGGTGACAAGCTGTTTCGGCCCCGCCGTCTCGCTCTGCATGATCTCTTCGGCCGGATGCCAGAAGAGGGGGAGAAGAACCATGAGAGCGAGCAGCACGCCGACCAGCACGAGGCGACGGCCAAGCGAGTAGCCCTTCTTGCCGTTTGCCTTTTGCATTAGGGGCGCTCCCCTCCCCAACCTTTCGCACTGTTCGATGCGGGCGCACGCCTAAGGCGGGACGCACGACGCCCACCGATTAAGTCCCGTCAGAGGTCAAATGACGGGCCGCGGCTCATAGCCTTGCTGGATCAAGGTTACACGCGTGCAACCGTAAGCGCGCCTGCTCTCGAAGCCTGTGCTTCGAGGCGAATAATCTATCACCAATTCGGCGGTAAAGAGACCCTAGGCGCAGCGATTATTGCTGAGGGTTACGAAACATTGCTGCCGCCAGACCAGGTCTGGCGGCCGGCGTCTCCAATCCTCACTTCCGCGCTGGTCCCGTTGGAGGACCGTCTGGGCGATCCTGTTCAAGGATCGCCCAAAGGTAACTTTCCTTAAGGATTGGTCGGAGGTGTCGGCGCCGGTGCAGGTGCTGGCTGCTCTGGCGCGGGTGCCTCGGGTGCCGGTGCCTCAGGTGCCGGTGGAGCGGCCTCTGGCGCCGGTGCTGGCGGCGCGGCTTCAGGCGCTGGTGCCGGGGCCGGAGCAGGCTCAGGCGCTGGCGCCGGAGGAGGCGTCGGGGCAGGCGTCGGCTCTGGTGCTGGGGCCGGGGCCGGTGCTTCAGCCTTCGGTGGCTCCGGTGCTGGCGCGGGGGCCTCGGCCTTGTGCCCATACATGAAATAGGCAGCAATCACGAGAGCAAGGACGATGCCTCCCAAGACGATAGCGAGGAACGTCCTACCGCCGGCCTGGTTGTCGTTTGCCATATAGTTGTTCTCCCTCTCGAGGGTCGTTGGTCCAGACGGGGCAGAGCCTATCGAGTTATCCACCCTGGGTCGAGGGTTGGTCCCCGGAAATGCGCCAATTTCCGGCGCATATGCACAAGCGCAGGCGCCCCCCTGCCCTTATCAACGGCTTATCTGTCAGTTGGTTGCAGGCCGCGATTGAAGAGCGGGGTGAGCCCGATGGCGAGGGCGAAGTTTACGAGCACCGAATAAAGCGCGGCATAGCCGGGGATCGTCACGCCGAAGGCCGATAGGGGGTAGACCGAGCTGGCAAAGCCTTGCGTCCCCGCCATGTAGGTGCCGATCGCCAGCCCCGCGGCCCAACCGATCAGGAGGGCCGATGCATTGCAGGACCGCGCGTACAGGCCGAGCAGGATGGCGGGGAGAAGCTGGATGATCCAGATGCCGCCGAGGAGCTGGAGCTGGATGGCATAAGCCTGGGGAATGGCCAGGATGAACACGACCGCCCCGATCTTCACCACCAGCGACACGATCTTGGCCATGGTGGCTTCCTGCGCTTCAGTGCAATCGGGGCGCAGGAACTCCTTGTACAGATTCCGGGTGAAAAGGTTGGCGCAGGCGATAGACATGATTGCCGCCGGTACGAGCGCGCCGATGGCTATGCTGGCAAAGGCGACGCCCACGAACCAGGACGGAAAGGATGCGAGGAACAGCGCCGGCACGGCGAAGTTGGCTCCATATTGAGTGAAGCCCGCGGCGTAGGCCGGATCTTTATCCACGCCGGCAGCGATGGCCATGTAGCCGAGCAGCGCAATCAACCCCAGAATGAACGAATAGGCGGCGAGCAGTGCCGCGTTGCGCCGAACCACATTGCCGTCGGACGCGCTCAGGATCCCCGTCATGGAATGAGGATAGAGGAACAGCGCCAGCGCAGAGCCGAGCGCGAGCGTGGCGTAGGCGCTGTACGAGCCGAGGCTCGCGCCTTCCGGCGGAGCGAGCGTGAGCTTCTCCTGTGGCACGCTGGCAAAGATCGCCCCGTAACCGCCGAGCTTTGCCGGAATGAGGACGATGGCGGCGAGCACCGTCACGAAGATCAGCATGTCCTTGACGATGGCGATGAGCGCAGGTGCCCTGAGGCCG
>DASUZQ010000029.1:0-6787 GCA_036376815.1 Methyloceanibacter sp.
TTGCCGACATGCAGGCTCGGCGCGGTACAATCGAAGCCGATATAGCCAGTCATGCGCCCCGATTTTGCGAGCGCGTCGAGGGCCGCCTCGTCGGTCACTTGGTGAACATAGCCGCGGGCTTTAAGCTCGTTGAGGAATTCCGATTTGGTCGTGCTCATAATGGCGGCTCGGGTGAAAATATCAGCGAGCCTGTATCAGGTTTAAGCGGGAATTGCACGGGAAGGAGAGAGGCTTGCAGAGCGTGATGACGGTAATCGGGCTGATGAGCGGCGCCGGCCTCGAAGGCATCGACGTCGCCCTCGTGGCGACCGACGGCGAGCGCCGGCTGGAGCGCCGGCAAAGCCTGACCTTTCCCCTGACCGCCGAGCAGCGGAAGAGCCTCGGCAAGGCGATCGCCGCCGGTCATGCGGCTGGGATCGAGCAAGACCTGGTCGCGTTCTGCGCTGAAGCAGTCAAGCATTTCCTCGAGAGCTTCGCGCTGGCGCGGGACGCCGTCGCCCTCATCGGCTTTCAGGGCGAGACGGCGGGCAGGATCGGATTTGGCGAAGCGTTGGCGCGGGCGACAGGGATCGACGTCGTCTACGATTTCGCGGCGGCGGATCTTGAAGCTGGAGGGCAGGGAAGGCCTCTCGACCCCGTTTATCACCGCGCTCTCGCCGAGGCTGCCGGGATCGCGCGTCCGCTCGCCGTGGTCGAAATCGGCGTTCGCACCACCGTGACCTATATCGGCGAGGACGGAAGCTTGATCGCCTTCGATGCAGCTCCTCCTGTCACCGCCCAAGCCATCCTTGGCCTGAGCGAGCGGCTTCCGGCCAGGCCTCTCCTCTGGCTCATTGCCGGGGAGACCGATGCGCTACTCGAGGCGTTGAGCAACCGGCTTGGCGAGCCCGTTCACCGCGCCGAGGAGATGGGCTGGTCCAAGGACCATTTCGGGGCAGAGACCTTCGCCTATCTCGCCGTGCGCTCGATGCGGAAGCTGCCCTTGAGCTTCCCCGGCACGACCGGCGTCAAGCAGCCGATCACCGGCGGCAAGCTTGCCCGCGCCCCTCGGCGCTGAATCTTCAACTTGCGGTCGCTGCCGGCGTCACTTCTTGTAGCCGACGAAGTAGGCGCCGATGACAGCGCCCGATGCATCTTTGATCGGCTCGTAGTTGGCGACGTAGCGCGTGCCGAGAATCGGCACCTCGCCGAAAAAGGCTTTGCCCGACTTGATCGAGTCGAGTGCCGGACCGGCCAGAGCGGTTCCAATCGCCCGGCCGCCGCTTCCATCGGGATTCTGCACATTGGTCGCGACGCGGATGAAGTCGCCAGCGCTCTTCACGAGAAGCGTCGCCGCCATCCCTTGTCCGCCTGCCTTGGCGACCTCATCGACCACGGCAAAATTGTTGTTCATTTTGGTCGAGCCGAAATAGAGAGCAGGGACATCCTTGCCGCCGACAGCCTCGGTGCCCTCTATCTTTGGCGCTCCCAATTTTGCCATGTCTGGCTTCAAGGCCTCCATCGATTTTACGACTCTTGCGTCCTGGGCATTGCCGGCGATCGGCCCCAGCAGGGTGGTTGCAAACAAGCCAACCGCAACAGCGATGATGCCGGCAACAAACGTCGATCTGACACGCGGCGTTGCTGCGGCAGGCACCGCAATCAAGTTCAAGGTTATGGGTTGCATGGGTTCCTCCTTGGACTGAGCGGCGGCTTCGTGCCTATGCTCTGACCATGGGAACGCCGCGCGGCAGTGCGAAGAAACCCCGCTAGCGCTGAGAAACAATACACCCGCAGGCGCGGGAAACACAGTAACAACCTAGGCCGCGGTCTCGCGCTTTTTCTTTTTGCCGAGCCGCTTGTCGAGATAGGCGTCGACCACCTCCATCAGGCCGTCCATGCGGCCCTCGAAGAAATGGTTCGCCTCGGGCACGGTGGCGTGATCGATGACGATGCCCTTCTGGGTCTTGAGCCGGTCCACGAGCCCGCGTACGGACTCGGTCGGCACCACGCGGTCCCTGGCGCCGTTCACCATCAGGCCCGACGACGGGCAGGGCGCAAGGAAGGTGAAGTCGTAGAGATTGGCCGGCGGCGCCACGGAGATGAAGCCTTCGACCTCGGGCCGGCGCATCAGGAGTTGCATGGCGATCCAGGCGCCGAACGACACGCCGGCGATCCAGCACGAGCCGGCATCGGCGTTATAGGCCTGCATCCAGTCGAGCGCGGTCGCGGCATCGGCCAACTCGCCCGGGCCGTTGTCGAACAGTCCCTCGCTCCTTCCCACGCCGCGGAAGTTGAAGCGCAGCACCGAGAACCCCCGCCGCTGAAAGGCGTAATACAGGTGATAGACAACCTGGTTATTCATGGTGCCGCCGAACTGCGGATGCGGGTGCAGAATGAGGGCAACCGGGGCGTTCGGACGGGGGTTGTGGTGGTAACGGGCTTCGATCCGACCGGCAGGACCGTTGATATTCACCTCAGGCATGAAGTCTTGACCTCAAACGAGACAATTTCGACGATTGGGAGAGGGGCCAGGAGCCTCGACAATGGCTGGCGCGCCGCCGCAAAACTTGACTCTGCCGCTCAGGAATCCTATACAAACATAAGATTTAGAATTGTTCCAAACAAGGACGCTCCGGCCTTGATATTTGACGGAGCGGTCCAAGCCTCGGGCCGCGCTTCATAGCATGCGCGATGGGGGCTCGTGCAAGCGCTAACGGCGGCCCCTTGGTCCGCGAGCTTCTGAGGCATGACCACGCGTTCGTATCTCGATTACAACGCCACAGCTCCGCTTCGGCCGGAGGTGCGCGCAGCCATGGTGGCCGCCTTGGATACGCACGGCAATCCGTCCTCGGTGCATGAAGAGGGCAGGGAGGCGAGGGCGCTCGTCGAAGCGGCACGGGCGAAGGTGGCAAGCCTCGCCGGAGCCAAGCCTGAGACTGTGATCTTCACGAGCGGCGGCAGCGAAGCGAATGCGCTCGCCCTTGCCGCGCGAACCGGCGAAGCTTGGCACTGTTACATCTCGGCGGTTGAGCATCCTTCGGTGCTCGCCGGAGGCAGGTTCTATCGCGAGAGCACGACCCGAATTCCCGTGTCTGGCGATGGGGTTATCGATCTCGGCGTGCTTGAGAAAGAGCTCACCAAACACCATCTCGGAGGGTGGAGGCCGTTCGTTTCGCTGATGGCGGCCAATAACGAAACCGGCGCCATCCAGCCGGTCGCAGCCGCAGCCGAGATCGTCCATGCGGCGGGCGGTGTTCTGCATACCGATGCGGTTCAGGTTGCCGGCAGGCTGCCGCTCGATTTCGGCGCGCTTTGCGCCGACATGATGACGCTTTCGGCGCACAAGATCGGTGGACCCAAGGGCGTTGGCGCTCTCGTGGTCCGCGAAGGCGTGCCCGTCGTGCCCCTGATCAAGGGCGGGGGCCAGGAGCGCCGCCGGCGCGCCGGCACCGAGAATGTTGTCGGCATCGTCGGCTTCGGCGTCGCGGCCGAGCTCGCCGCGGCGGAGGTGGATAGAGCCTCTGAGCTTGCCGCTCTCCGCGATGAGTTGGAGAAGAGGGCGCTTGGCGTCGACCCGGACACGGTGGTGGTGTCGGGACGGGTGGCGCGGCTCCCGAATACGAGCTGCCTTGCGGTTCCCGGCACCAAGGCCGAGACGCTCGTCATCGGGCTCGATCTCGCCGGGGTTGCGGTCAGCGCAGGGAGCGCCTGCTCGTCGGGAAAGGTCGAGGCCTCGCATGTGCTGAGCGCCATGGGCCTCTCCCAGGAGCTTGCGCAAGGCGCGATCCGCGTGAGCCTTGGTTTTGGCACCGTGAGTGCCGATATCGAGAGATTCATCGGTACCTGGAGCGAGCTGATCAAGCGGATGCGGCAGCGCCAGGAGGCGGCCTTGACGGCCGCGTGACAAAAAGGACTTTGGAGTAGAGCCATGCCGGCAGTGCAAGAGACAGTCGCCCGCGTTCGCGAGATCGACGTCGACAAGTACAAATACGGCTTCTTCACCGACATCGAATCGGTCAAGGCCCCCAAGGGCCTGTCCGAGGACGTGGTCCGCTTCATCTCGGCGAAGAAGAATGAGCCCCTTTGGCTGCTCGATTGGCGGCTCGAGGCCTATCGCCGTTGGCTCACCATGCAGGAGCCGACCTGGGCGAATGTGCATCACCCCAAGATCGATTATCAGGATCTCTATTACTATTCCGCGCCGAAGAGCACCGAAGGGCCGAAGAGCCTCGCCGAGGTCGATCCGGAGCTGCTCGAGACGTACGCCAAGCTCGGCATTCCGCTGAAGGAGCAGAAGCTGCTCGCGGGGGTCAAGGAGTCTCGCGTTGCCGTCGACGCCGTGTTCGATAGCGTGTCCGTGGTCACCACCTTCAAGGAGGAACTGGCCAAGGCCGGTGTCATCTTCTGCTCGATCTCGGAGGCGGTGCAGAACCATCCTGAGCTCGTGAAGAAATATCTGGGCTCCGTGGTGCCCATCACCGACAATTTCTTCGCCACACTGAATTCCGCGGTCTATTCCGACGGAAGCTTCGTCTATGTGCCGGAAGGGGTGCGCTGCCCGATGGAGCTCTCCACCTATTTCCGCATCAACGCGGAGCAGACCGGCCAGTTCGAGCGCACCCTGATCATCGCCGACAAGGGCGCCTATGTGAGCTACCTTGAGGGCTGCACAGCGCCGATGCGCGACGAGAACCAGCTGCATGCCGCCGTGGTCGAGCTGATCGCGCTCGACAATGCCGAGATCAAATACTCGACTGTGCAGAACTGGTACCCCGGCGACAAGGAAGGCAAAGGCGGCATCTACAATTTCGTCACCAAGCGCGGCGATTGCCGCGGCAAGAATTCGAAGATCTCCTGGACCCAGGTCGAGACCGGCTCGGCCATCACCTGGAAGTACCCGAGCTGCATCCTGCGCGGCGACGGCTCGCGCGGTGAGTTCTACTCTATCGCCATCTCCAACGGCTATCAGCAGGTCGATAGCGGCACCAAGATGATCCATCTCGGCAAGGATACGTCGAGCCGCATCATCTCCAAGGGCATCGCCGCAGGGCACTCCAACAACACCTATCGCGGGCTCGTCTCGGCGCATCGCCGGGCGACGAATGCGCGTAACTTCACCAACTGCGACTCGCTGCTGATCGGCGACAAATGCGGCGCGCACACCGTGCCCTATATCGAGGCGAAGAACGCGTCCGCCACCTTCGAGCATGAGGCGACAACGTCGAAGATTTCCGACGACCAGCTGTTCTACTGCCTCTCCCGCGGGCTTTCGCCGGAGGAGGCGGTGGCGCTGATCGTCAACGGCTTCGTCCGCGACGTGCTGCAGCATTTGCCCATGGAGTTCATGGCCGAGACCCAGAAGCTGATCGGCATCTCATTGGAGGGGTCGGTTGGCTAGCCAGACACCCACACAACGTCATGCCCGGCCTTGTGCCGGGCATCCACGAATTTTGACCTCGATCCTAAGTCGTGGATGGCCGGGACGAGCCCGGCCATGACAAACGAGAGAGTCTAGAGGAACAGAGACAAACCGTCATGCTTGAGATCAAGAACCTTCACGTCAATGTCGATGGCCGCGAGATCCTGAAAGGCCTCGACCTCGAGCTGCCGAAAGGCCAGGTCCATGCCATCATGGGGCCGAACGGCTCCGGCAAATCCACGCTCGCTTACGTGCTCGCCGGCAAGCAGGACTACGAGGTCACGGCAGGCTCGGTCACCTGGAACGGCCAGGACCTGCTCGCCATGGACCCGAGCGAGCGCGCCGCTGCCGGCGTGTTCCTCGCCTTCCAATACCCGATGGAGATTCCAGGCGTCGCCACCATGACCTTCCTGCGCACCGCTGCCAACGCCGTGCGCAAAGCGCGCGGCAAACCTGAGCTTTCCACGCCGGAGTTCCTGCGCTTCGTGCGCGAGAAGGCCGCCGAGCTGAAGATCGACCCCGAGATGCTGCGCCGGCCGTTGAATGTCGGCTTCTCCGGCGGCGAGAAGAAGCGGAACGAGATACTGCAAATGTCGCTGCTCGATCCGTCGCTCTGCGTCCTGGACGAGACCGATTCAGGCCTCGACATCGATGCCGTGCGCATCGTGGCCGAGGGCGTGAACGCGCTGCGCGGCCCCGATCGCGCCATGCTGGTGATCACCCACTATCAGCGGCTGCTCGACTACATCGTGCCTGACCTGGTGCATGTGCTCTCCGACGGGCGCGTGGCGCGCTCGGGCGGGCCCGAGCTCGCGCTCGAGCTGGAAGAGTCAGGCTACGCCGAGTTCGGCGATGCCGCCGGCCAGGCTGCGTAAGGGGACGGCATGGAGCTTCCGGTCAAGCAGTTCCAGACGCGCGCCGAGCAGGCCTTTGTCGACCTGTTCAACGCGGCCGAGCAGGGGCTCCCTGGCGCCGGCAACCCCTGGGTCGCCGATCTGCGCGCCAAGGCGATCGACGCCTATGCCGCGCTCGGGCTGCCGCACCGTAGGGTCGAAGCCTGGAAATATACCGATCTCCGCTCCCGCCTCACCGAGGCTTTGCCGCTCGCGCGTGCGACCGGCGTCGCCGTCACCGAGGCTGAGCTTGGCCGAGCGCTCGGCGCCGAGATCGCGGGCCTCCCGGCCTACCGGCTGGTCGTCGTCGAAGGCGAGCTCAGGGCCGAGCTGTCAGACCTCGCGGGACTGAAAGCCGCCGGCGCCGAAGTGATCTCCATAACCGAGGCGTTGCAAAAACCGCCGCGCTGGCTGAAGGCCGCGCTCGGCAAGATCAATGCTCAAGACCGCGATCCGGTTGTGGCCTTGAACCTCGCATTGATGAGTGGCGGAG
>DASUZQ010000030.1:0-3167 GCA_036376815.1 Methyloceanibacter sp.
TAGAAGACGATTTGGATCACTTCGAGCCCCTGCTCGAGCTCGCCGTGGGTCGTGTTCCGGCGATGCAGACGGCAGGCATTAAGGAGTTCATCAACGGCCCGGAGAGCTTCACGCCAGACGGCAACTTCATCCTCGGCGAGGCTCCAGAGGTGCGCGGCGTCTTTGTCGGCGCAGGCTTCAATGCCTTCGGCATCGCAGCCGGAGGCGGGGCGGGAATGGCGCTAGCCGAATGGGTGGCCAAGGGCGCGCCGCCCTACGACCTCTGGCCGGTCGATATCCGCCGGTTCGGCAAGAATCACCTCGACACCGGCTGGGTGCGCACGCGTACGCTCGAGGCTTACGCCAAGCACTACACCATGGCCTGGCCGTACGAGGAATATCGCTCGGGCCGCCCGCTCCGCCGGTCGCCGCTCTACGACAGGCTGAAAGCGCAAGGCGCCTGCTTTGGCGAGAAGCTTGGCTGGGAACGGCCGAACTGGTTTGCCGATCTTGCGCGCGGGGAGAAGGCCGAGGACACCTATAGCTACGAACGGCAGAACTGGTTCGACGCCGTCGGCCGTGAGCACATCGCGTGCCGCGAGCGCGTCGCGGTGTTCGACCAGACGTCATTCGCCAAGTTCATCATGGCCGGCGGGGATGCCGAGCAAGCGCTGTCGTGGATCTGTGCCAACGACGTCGCCAAGCCGCCCGGACACCTCGTCTACACCCAGATGCTGAACCATCGCGGCGGCATCGAGTGCGATCTGACCGTCGGCAGGCTGTCGCCGACCGAATACTACATTGTCACCGGCACTGGCTTTGCCACGCACGACTTCGATTGGATCTCGCGATCGATCCCTGATGGGCTCGATGCAAGCCTGACCGATGTCACCTCTTCCAATGCCGTGCTGTCGGTGATGGGCCCGCGGTCGCGCGATGTGCTTGCGGCTCTGACCGATGACGACATCTCGAATACCGGCTTCCCCTTCGGCAGGGTGAGGCGAATGACCGTGGCCGGGGCGCCTCTCCTTGCGCTCCGTGTCACCTATGTCGGCGAGCTTGGCTACGAGCTTCACATTCCCGTCGAGTTTGCGTTGACCGTCTACGACGCCCTGATGGCCTCCGGGGAGCCACAAGGCATCGCCAACGCAGGCTATCGCGCCATCGAGTCGCTGCGCCTTGAGAAGGGCTACCGTGCCTGGGGCGCCGACATCGGGCCGGACCACTCGCCTCTGGTCGCGGGCCTCGGCTGGGCGGTCAAGCTGAAATCGAACAGACCGTTTAGGGGCCGCGAGGCGCTCGAGGCCCAGGCTGCAAAGAAGCTGCCGCGCCTGCTCGCCGGATTCACCGCCGACCCCTCGGTCGTGCTCCTGGGGCGAGAGACCATCTATCGCGGCGGCAAGCGCGTCGGCTGGCTGTCGAGCGGCGGCTACGGCTACACGGTCGGCCGCTCGATCGGCTACGGTTATGTCCGCGATCCTGACAACGGCGTCGATCGGAAGAGCGTGCTCTCAGGCCGTTACGAGCTCGAGGTCGCCACCATGCGCGTGCCTGCGCAAGTGTTTCTCGATCCGCTCTACGACCCCACGATGTCGCGCATCAAGAGCTGAGGCGTGACCGCCCGGGGCTCGCCCTGCGCGCGTCTGGCTCATGGATTTGCTGTAGCGCCGCGGCGTAGGATGGATCCGTCCAGAAAATTTGAGGAGTCGTCATGCGTTTGCCCCTGATCCCGCCCGCTGAACTCACCCCGGAACAACGCCCCCTCTACGACGACATGCGCGAGGGCATCGCCAAGAGCTTCAAGGGATTCGTCGCCATGCGCGACGACGGCACCTTGCTCGGGCCATGGAACCCTTGGCTGCACGAGCCTTCCTTCGGCAAGGCGAGCTGGGACCTGGTCAGGGCGCTTGCCGACAAGCCTTCGCTGCCGAAACCTGTGCGGGAGGTCGCCATCCTCGTCACCGGCGCGCATTTCAAATCGGCTTACGAGCTTTACGCCCACGTGCTCATCGGCGAGCAGCGCGGCCTGTCTGACGAGAAGCTTTCGACCATCGTCGCCGGACAGCGCCCGGTCGACCTGACGCGGGAGGAGGCGATCGCCTATGATTTCGCGAGCGCACTGATGGCCGGGGGTGTGCTGCCTGAACTGACCTACCGGACGGCGGTAGAGGCCTTCGGCCAGCACGGCGCCGCCGAACTCTCCTACCTCGTCGGACTCTACGCTCTCGTGTCGATCACGCTGAATACCTTCGATGTGCCGGTGCCCGACGGTTAGGCTAGGTTTCCTCGGTCAGGATCACAGCTTCGTTGGGATCGAGGGCGAGGTCGGAGGCTGTTCTCTCGCCTGATCGGTCACGCATTGTCGAGAGCAGAACCGTTGCGCGGGCGCTCCCCAATGAGACCATTCGCCGTTCCTGGCCGAAATTGAGCAGCACGATCAGTTTCTCCTGCCCGACGCTTCGGGCAAAGCCGAAGACATCGTCACGGCAGGTCAGGGTTTCGTATCGGCCGAGGCGAAGAGCCTCGCAATTTCGGCGGAGCGCCAGGAGCCGCTTGTAGAGACTGAGAATCGAGAAAGGCTGGAGGTCGAGGCTCTCAACGTTCTGCTCGGTCCAATTGTCCGCCAACGGCAGCCACGGCCGCGTCGCGGAGAAGCCGGCATGGGGCGAACGATCCCATTGCATCGGTGTTCGAACCGGATCTCGGCCGGCACCGATGCCGGGTTCCCGAAGCGCCCAAGGATCCTGGATCTGGTCCGGCGGAATCGGCACGTCGGCCATGCCGATCTCATCGCCGTAGTATAGGGTCGGCGTGCCGCGGAGCGTCAGGAGCAGAACGGCGGCGACCTTCGCCTGCGCTTCTCCCACTCTCGTCGCAATGCGCGGCCTGTCGTGGTTGCCGAGTACCCAGTTGGGCCAGGCGCCATCAGGCAACGCCGCCTCGTATTCCTCCACCAGCCGGGCAATGGCGTCGGCCTTCCACGGCGCTTGCAGCAGCTGGAAATTGAAGGGGAGATGCGCGCCTTTGAGATCGCGGCCGTAGTAGGCCATTAGCCGATCGAGCGGCAGATAGATTTCGCCGATCAAGACGCGGCGCGGATATTCGTCGACCACCGCCCGCATCTCTTCGATGACCTCGTGGACTTGGGACTGGTCGGCGGAGTGAATCGGTAGCCAGAGGTCGATCTC
>DASUZQ010000031.1:0-5374 GCA_036376815.1 Methyloceanibacter sp.
AATCGCCGCTGTCGAGATAGTCGTAGAAGATGCCGCCAATGCCGCGCATCTCTTTGCGATGAGGCAGATAGAAGTATTCGTCGCACCAAATCTTGAAGCGCTGATAGTCGGCTGACTTCTGGTCTTCGCAGGCGGCGCGCATCTCCGCGTGGAAATCCTTCGAGTCTTTGTCTTCTTGAGCCCGCCGCCGCATAAGCATGGGCGTGAGATCGCCGCCGCCGCCGAACCAGCCCTTGCTGGTGATCACCATGCGCGTGTTCATATGAGCGGTCGGCGCGTTCGGGTTCTTGGGGTGGGCGATGAAGGAGATGCCGGAGGCCCAGAAGCGCGGGTCATGATCGGCGCCCGGGATCTGCGAAGCGAACTCCTTCGGGAACGTGCCGTGCACCGTCGAGGTATGGCAGCCGACCTTCTCGAACACGCGGCCGGACATCAGGGCCATCACCCCGCCGCCACCTTCAGTGCCGTCGGCTTCGGACCTCGTCCAAGGCGTGCGGGTGAAACGCCCGGCCGGCTGGTCTTTATAAAGCGGTAGCCCGTCCGCCGCGTCCTCGACCCTCTCGAGTGCGGCGCAGACAGAATCGCGCAACGACTCAAACCATGCCTGCGCCAGATCCTTCCCAGCCTCGTAGGGATTCACGTCTGATTCGGTCCTCTTTGCCGTTACTTGCGTCATCGAACTGCAACGTCGCTGAGCCAATTTATCTAGCTCGCCGAGGATGCCGATTTTGCCGGGGCTAGAGGGCGCTTGAATGATGCGCCTGGTCAAGCCCGGCCTTGATCGTGATCAAAGTGCTGCATTCTCAAGCTTTGTAATTGTAGGCCAATAAAATTGTGCACTGCGCCAATTTGACCGGGATGCGGTCCTGGACAAGCTTTGGCGCCGATGCAAGAAAGCAACAGGAGCCATGTCGGCCGCAAGCCTCGGCCGGCAAAGGAGAGGCATAAGCTTTAAGCCGCGCAAATCGATGCCGGCCTCGCGGGGGCGGACATGGATGGTATGTTTTCCGCGCGGCTGGCTTTAAGTTTATTGCGCTGATGGCAATGGGTTAGGAGCTGCCGACGTGGCCGACAGCACACATGTAACTCCCGCACAATTTCCGCTTCCCGAAGAAGAAGACCCCTCGCGGCGCGACGTGATCATGATCGCTGCCGGCGGGTTTGCCGCGGTCGGTCTCGGCCTCGGTCTGTGGCCGCTCCTGGATATGATGAATCCGGACGCGTCGGCCTTGTCGATGGCCACGACCGAGGTCGATCTCGCTCCAGTGGCCGAGGGCCAGGCGATCACCGTGATGTGGCGCGGGAAGCCGATCTTCATTCGGCACCGCACCAAGAAGGAGATCGAGGAAGCGAAAGCCGTGTCGCTCGACGATCTTCCCGACCCGCTTGCGCGCAATGCCAATCTTCCCGACAACGCACCGGCCACCGACGATAACCGCGCCGGCAAGGACCGCGAGCCTTGGCTCGTGATGATCGGCATCTGCACCCATCTCGGCTGCATCCCGAAAGGGCAGGCGATTGGGGACCCCAAGGGTGACTATGACGGCTGGTTCTGTCCCTGCCACGGCTCGCAATACGACAGCGCGGGCCGCATTCGCAAAGGGCCGGCGCCGCAGAACATGGCGATCCCGCCTTACGCCTTCCTCTCCGACACCAAAGTCAAGATCGGCTGAGCTCGCGGTCATGGCGCAAGCATCTTCTTCATACGAGCCGTCGACCGGCATTGAAAATTGGATCGATCAGCGGCTGCCCATTCCGCGGCTGATGCACGACCAGTTCCTGGCGTTCCCCACGCCGCGCAATCTGAATTATTGGTGGACCTTCGGCGGCATCCTCACCTTCATGCTGGTGTCGCAAATCGCGACCGGCGTCGTGCTCGCCATGCATTATGTCGGCACGCCGGACCGCGCCTTCGACAGCATCGAGCACCTGATGCGCGACGTGAATTGGGGGTGGCTGCTCCGCTACACCCACGCCGTCGGCGCCTCGATGTTCTTCCTCGCCGCCTACATCCACACCCTGCGCGGCCTCTATTACGGCTCGTACAAAGCGCCGCGAGAGATTTTGTGGATGCTCGGCGTCTTGATCCTCTTCATGATGATCGCCACCGCCTTCATGGGCTATTCGCTCGTGTGGGGGCAGATGAGCTTCTGGGCGATCACGGTCATCACCAATCTTTTCTCGTCGCTCGATGCGGTGGTCCCGGGAATCGGCACGCGGCTGGTGGAATGGATCTGGGGCGGGTTTGCCGTCGGCGGTCCGACGCTGACGCGACTTTACAGCCTGCACTATCTCTTCCCGTTTCTGATCGCCGGCGTCGTGGTGCTGCATATCTGGGGGCTGCACATTCCCGGCAACAACAATCCGAGCGGAATCGACGTCAAGAGCCCGCGCGAGACGATACCGTTCCACCCCTACTACACGATCAAGGACGGCTTCGCGCTTGCGCTGTTCGCGCTGTTCTTCGCCTGCTTCGTCTTCTACGCGCCGAACTTGCTCGGTCATCCCGACAACTACATTCCGGCCAATCCGCTGCAGACGCCGGCGCATATCGTGCCGGAGTGGTATTTCCTGCCCTTCTACGCCATCTTGCGCGCGATCCCGAGCAAGCTGTTCGGCGTCATCGCACTGATCAGCTCGATCGCCATCCTGTTCTTCGTGCCGTGGCTCGATACCTCGCGCGTGCGCTCGACCAGCTACCGCCCGATCTACAAATGGTTCTTCTGGGCGTTCGTGTTGACCTGCATTGTGCTCGGCTATCTCGGCTCGCAGCCGCCGGAAGGCGTCTATCTCGTGCTTGGACGCATCCTCACCGCCTATTATTTCCTGTTCTTCCTCGTGGTCATGCCGGTGGTCGGATGGATCGAGAAGCCGAAGGCCCTGCCGGGAAGCATCACCGAATCGGTGCTCGGTCCGCAGGAGACGCCGGTTGCCGCATCCAAGCCAGCGCCTCAGCGCCGAGCCCCGGAGCCGGTGGCATGACAAGGGTGTCGCCGGTCGGCCTTGCGCTCATTGGGGGCTTTGTCATCGCTATCGCCGGTGCGCTCAGCGCCGCCCTCGCCGAGGACGCAAAGCCAGCGGCCGAGCCGGTAAGCCACGAAGCGCAATTCGAAGCGCAGACATGGAGCTTCACCGGGCCGTTCGGATCCTTCGACAACGCCCAGCTTCAGCGCGGGTATCACGTCTACAAGCAGATTTGTTCGAACTGCCATTCGATGCGGCTCCTCTCCTACCGCAATCTCGGTGAGGAAGGCGGGCCGGAATTCTCGCCTGAGGCGGTGACGACGCTCGCCTCCGAGGTGCAAGTGACCGATGGGCCGAACGACAAGGGCGAGATGTTTCAGCGTCCTGGGCGTCCCTCCGACCGCTTCCGGTCGCCTTTCGCCAACGAGGCGGCGGCGCGGGCGGCAAATGGTGGCGCCTTGCCTCCGGATCTTTCGGTGATGGCCAAGGCAAGGCCGGGCGGCCCGGACTATATTTATTCGCTGCTCACGGGGTATCGCCAGACGCCGGCCGGGTTCGATCTCGCCCCCGGCATGCACTACAATATCGCCTTCCCCGGGCATCAGATCGCCATGCCGCCGCCGCTTTTCGACGGTGCTGTCCCCTATACTGACGGCACCAAGCCCACGGTCGACAATTATGCGCGGGACGTGTCGGCTTTTCTCATGTGGGCGGCAGAGCCCAAGCTCGAAGAGCGGCATGAGCTCGGGGCGAGGGTGGTCATCTTTCTCATCGCATTTTGCGTCATCATGTTCCTGGCGAAGCGCACGGTGTGGGCGCGCCTGCATCCGAAGGCCGCGCATACGGCATAAGCACGGTCCCGCCTTCAATGCCTTGACCGGACCGGAATCGCAGCCGAGGATGGGTGCCCGCACATCAACGCTCCTGGCTCTCACCCCATGCGATCGATCCTTATTGCTCTCATAGCGGCGCTCTGCGCGCTGCCAGCCTCAGCCGCCGAGCAACAGCAGGCGCCGAAGGACATGGTTCTGCTCACCGTGAGCGGGACGATCGGCGAGAGCAATCGGGGCGCGCTCGATCCCAAGAAAGACGGCCTGCTCGCGCTTCAGAAGGCCGATTTCAAGAAGGCTTTCGCCTTCGATCGCGCCATGCTGCTTGGGCTCGAGCAGGGCACAGTAACGGCGACGACCGCTGAACTCGGGGCCCCAGCCACCTTCAAGGGTCCGATGCTCCGCGAGGTGCTTGGCCGCATCGAGGCGGCGAAGATGAAGATTACCTTCGTCGCCGTCGACGGCTACACCGGCTATCTCACGCCCGAGGACGTCGACAGCTCGGACTGGATTCTTGCGCTCGAGGCCGACGGCGTGCCGCTCGGAATCGGCCAGCAGGGCCCTCTGTGGTTGATCAATACGCGAGCAGAAGGCGTGAAGCCCGGTGACGACGGCCGCGGCCGCTGGGTCTGGGGAGTGTTCTACATGAAGGTCGGCGAGTGACGAGGAGCAGCGAAAGGGTGACATGACAAAGGCAGTGCTTGGCATCAGCGGCGGCTCGGGGCTTTACGATCTGCCCGGTCTTGAGAAGGTGCGCGAGGATCTCGTCGCGAGCCCGTGGGGCGCGCCGTCGGCGCCACTGCGCATCGGTGAGATCGCGGGCCTGCCCATCGTGTTCATGTCGCGTCACGACAAGGGCCACCGGCTTTCGCCCACCGACATCAACTATCGCGCCAATATTGACGTGATGAAGCGGGCGGGGGTCACCGACCTCATTTCGCTCTCGGCCTGCGGCTCGTTCAAGGAGGAGCTGCCGCCAGGCACCTTCGTCCTAGTCGACCAGTTCATTGATCGCACCTTCGGCCGCGCCAGCTCGTTCTTCGGCAAAGGTTGCGTTGCGCATGTGTCCATGGCGCACCCGGTCTCTCCCCGCTTGCGTATTCACCTTGCCCAAGCCGCGGAGGCCGAAGGCATCTCGTTCGCCCGCGAGGGAACCTATGTCTGCATCGAGGGGCCGCAATTCTCCACGCTCGCCGAAAGCCTCACCTACAAGGGACTCGGCTATTCGGTGATCGGCATGACCAACCTGCCCGAAGCCAAGCTCGCCCGCGAGGCGGAGATTTGCTACGCGACGGTCGCCATGGTCACTGATTTTGACTGCTGGCATCCGGACCACGACGCCGTCACCGTCACCGACATCATCAAGGTGCTGATGGCCAATGCCGAGAAGGCGGCGCGGCTTGTAGCGCGGCTCGCCCGCGATTTCCCGCGCGAGCACGAGCCGTGCCCGATCGGCTCCGACCATGCGCTCGACACCGCGATCATCACCGCGCCTGAGGCGCGCGATCCTGAGCTCGTCAAGAAGCTCGATGCGGTCGCCGGACGCGTGCTGAAGGGTGCTTGATCCCTAAGGTAGCCAG
>DASUZQ010000032.1:0-3047 GCA_036376815.1 Methyloceanibacter sp.
CGGCGATGAGGTGCACGGCGGTCAACGAATCTCCAGATGGCCTTCGTAGAGCACGAGGCGAGGCGCGTCGAGCTGATCCATCAGGCCGTAGTCGTGGGTGGCGATGATCACCGAGGTGCCGAGGCGGTTGAGCTCGACGAACAGCCGCAACAGGCGGTCGGCGATCATCGGATCGACGTTGCCGGTGGGCTCGTCGGCGAGCAGGAGCTCCGGCCGCCCGATCACGGCGCGGGCGATTGCTGCCCTCTGCTTCTCGCCGCCAGAGAGAACCTCGGGGTAGGCGTCGATGCGGTCGCCGAGCCCGACCCAGCGCAACAGGTCGGTCACGTCCTCGCGATAG
Organism: Methyloceanibacter sp.; assembly: GCA_036376815.1. Taxonomy (GTDB): domain Bacteria; phylum Pseudomonadota; class Alphaproteobacteria; order Rhizobiales; family Methyloligellaceae; genus Methyloceanibacter. Next base: position 341 of record DASUZQ010000032.1, read on the forward strand.
TCCGACTCCTTCTTGCCCATCACGCGCAAGGGCAGCGCCACGTTCTCCCAGGTGGTGAGATGGTCGAGCAGACGGAAGTCCTGAAACACGATGCCGATGCGGCGGCGAAGCTCGGCGCGGCCCGCGGCCGAAAGGTCGGACACGTTCTCGCCGAAAACGAAGATCAAGCCTCGCGTCGGGCGGAGCGACATGAACAAAAGGCGCAACAGCGTGGTCTTGCCAGCGCCTGACGGCCCGGTGAGGAAGTGGAAGGACCCCGGAACCACATGAAAGGTGACGTCGCGCAGGATCTCTGGGCCATTGCCGTAGCGCAGCCCGACATTTTCAAAGCGGATCACGCGATCGCCCTCGACCCTCTTAACATTCGGCCCAACTTGCGTCTTTATGCGGAACTCGCTGTCCGGTATCAATGGATTTGGGCAAGGACGTGGGCTGGTCGCACGAGGCCGCAGAAGCCTACCCGGTGGTGGTTCTGAACGATGACGGTCATTATCTGTCCAGCTTGCAATACGCGCTTTGAGACGGCGGCGGTCATTCCGCCCACCGGCCGCAAGGTGCGCTGCTCCAAATGCGGCAATGTCTGGCAGGCCATGGCGGTGATCGAGCCGGCCAAGCCTACCGTCGTTTCAGCGCCGACGCCTCCCCCGGTCCAGCCACGGCCGGCGCCGGCGGCACCGATGCCGCCGCGTCGGGCACCGGAACCCCGTCCGGCAGCGGCACCGCGTCCCGCTCCGCCTGAGCCGCGTCCAGGTTCGACCGGCTTGGGCAACGCCATGGGCCGCTTTCCCACTCAGCAGGGGCTTGCGCCGAAGCCGACCAACGGCGTGCATCCGAACGACCGGCCACCCCCACCACCGAAGCCAGCTGGCCCGCTGTTCAGCACCGACGACGAGATGCAGCCCGATGTGCGCGGCGACGGTGCCGGATTAACCGCGGGCATGGGGGCGAATTCGCGCGCTGGGGCTGAAGCTGACGATCTCGGCAGCTACAACGCCGGAGCCTTGGTCAATCCTGATGCCGGATTGGCCACCAACGTGCCCATCGCCGAAGGCCGCAAGCGGAAGCTCCCGCCGTCCGTCGCCATCGGCTGGGGCGTGCTCGCGCTCCTGCTCGCCATGCTCGCCGCCTTCGTTGCGCTCTCGCCGAAGACCGTGGTGTCGGTGTTGCCAGGGGCCGCCAAGCTTTACGCCATGATGGGCAAGCCGGTGAACGTTGGGCTGAAAATCGAGAACGTCCGCTCGACGTGGAGCGATGCAGGAGGCCAGCGGGTGCTGCAAGTCGATGGCGACATCGTCAATCCCACGGCAAGCGAGGTCAGCGTGCCGACTGTGGTGGTGTCTCTGCAGGACAAGAGCGGCAAGGAGCTGACGCAGGCCACGGCCAGCGTGCTCGCGCTCGGCGCCGGCGCCAAGACCTCCTTCACGCTGCAAATTCCCGGGGCACCGGAAACCGTAAGCAACCTCAAGGTTAGCTTCGCCAAGCCCAAATGACGGCCGCGGGCGGCCTTGCGGACGGCCCGATCAAGCCGCTCTACAGCGCCGAGGCGATCGCCGCCCGCGTCGATCAGCTTGCCCGCGACATTGCCGCAAGGCGGCTCGACGACCTCATGGTTGTCGCCGTGCTCAAGGGAAGCTTCATCTTCGCCGCCGATCTCATCAGGGCGCTGCACCGCCACGGACTCGAGCCCGAGATCGATTTCGTCTACCTCGCAAGCTATGACGGGAAACGCGTGTCGCGGGGCGAGGTGAGGGTGCTGCGCGGCGTGGAAAGCGACATCAAAGGCCGCAACGTCGTCATCGTCGACGACATCTTCGATTCAGGCCGGACGTTGGCCTTCGCCAAGGCGCTCCTCGCGGAAGGCGGCGCCAGGCAAGTGCTCACTTGCGTGCTGGTCGACAAGCAGGTGAAGCGCGCTTGCGCGATCACGCCCGACTTCATCGGGTTCTCCTGCCCGCCGGTGTTCGTGGTCGGTTATGGGATGGATCTCCACAACCGCTACCGCGAGCTTCCCTATATCGGCGAGTTGACCGCGTCCGGCTAATAGGATCTGAGCAGGCGCTCGAGATAATCGAGCTCGAACATCGGCCGCGACGGATCGCCAAGGCGGCGGCGAACCTCGTCCAGCACTTCACGCGCCTTCTGAATGTCGATCTGGTCGGGAACCTTGACGCTGAGCCCCAGGTCCGGGCGGTTGCTGCGGTCGGGCCGTCCGAGCGGGTCCTTTCCGCTGTTGCCTTGGCCTTTGCCGGTCTGGGCCTCGCCGTTCTCCATCATCTGCTCGGCGAGGGACTGAGCGCCTTGGCGCAACTGGTCGAGCGCGCGGCCCTGCTCGTCGGTGGCGCGGCCGAGGTCCGACTGGCCAAGCGCGTCCTTGGCGTTTCCCATGGCTTCGCCGGCTTCCGGGAACTGATCGGGCGGGTTCGCGCCTTCGATGCGGAAGCGGTCGATCAGGCTTTGTAATGCGTCGCGCAACTCGCCCTGCCGCCTGCCGAGATCGTCGAACTTGCCTCCCGGGTGCTGGCCTTGCGCCTTCTCGCCCGGTTGCTGTCCGCGACCGCCGGATTTTCCTTGTGCGCTTTCGTTGCCGCCGGGGCTCCGGCCGCTGTCCGAGCCTTCATCTTGCGGCAGGCCGAAGGGCGCCATGAAGATGCCCGAGCCGAACTCCATGGGCTGGCCAGGGGGGCTCACATTGAAGGCGTCGTTCTGC
>DASUZQ010000033.1:0-5548 GCA_036376815.1 Methyloceanibacter sp.
ATGGCGTTGAGATCGGGGACCATCTGCTTCGCGAACTCATCCATGGCCTCAACAGGGAACTGCTCGTCTGGATAAGGGGTGCCGAAGGTTGGGCCAAAGCGGAACACCGTCCACGCCTCCTCATTGCTGAATCGGGAGACGAGCGGCTGCGCGCCCGGCAACGCGGTTCCGGAATGCACGCGGTTGAAGACCGTCGGATCGAACCCCGATCTCGCTCGCGAGACCTGGTCGGGGAGATAGACGGCGTGCCCCTTGCGCACGAAATATTCCTCCCAGCCCATGCGGCCGTCAGGCGTCGTCTCGTAGGACTTGCCGCTGAGGTCGGCGCCATGAACTATCACCACCGGCACGCGGCTTGACGGCGGCACCTTGTACTGCACGTACATCTGGTTGACCGCGATGTGGCCGCTGCCGCCGGTCCCCAGCGCGTCGGAGAAGACCATGTCGCCGCCGACGGTGAAGCTGCCTTGGGATTGCAAAACGAGGGGGGTCGCGGGCTTCTTCAGATCTTGAAGCTCTTGCGCCGCCGCGCCGCTCACCGTTGCCAGAGTCCCGGCAAGGAGGGCGAGGGCCGCAAGCCGCGATGCTTGCGGAGACCGAAGGCGGATCGTCAACATGGTTTCCTCCGGAGCGAGGGCGCGGCTGTTCGCCTCGCTCAAATTTTCTTGGTCGCCATGACGATATATTCGCAGACATATCGGCTTGGATTCGCATCGTCCCGCCGTCTCGATGCCACGACGGTGATGCGCGGGCATCGGGATTGTGCTCGCTCGTGCACGGAAAGAACGGCTTGCGCTGATTGGCGTCATGCGGGTCCTCGGTCACAAACGTGGCGCTCACGACGTATTGGCCGATGTCTAGGCCGGGCGGGATCGCGATGTTTGCCGATCGCACGTTCTGACGTCCCGGATCGTCTGGCGTGTCGGCAAGCACCCGGCCGAAAAGAGTGCATTTTCCATGACCGTGATCGATGAGCTCGCTGAAGCATTCTTTCTTCATGGGGTACCCTCAAATCGGCTGAATTTTTTTGCATTGCACAGTGGCGCCCCGGACACACCGGCCGCCGCCCGATTGTAATACGATGCTTGGCGTGGGGGTCGTCCCCTTCACAATGGAGAGCCTCGGTGCCTATCTCTTCGCCGGGGCTTTCCGTTTTCTAGGCGCCCCTGTTGTCCTTGCGGTTGACCCGAAAGCGCCGGCAACCCTCCCACGTCCTGATGCAAAAACGCGGCAAACAGGCGGCAATCGATGCTTTGTTGCCAGCGGGGCGGGGACTAGCTAATTGAATGACCTGACCGGAGACGTGGCCGAGAGGCTGAAGGCGGCGGTTTGCTAAACCGTTATACGGTCAAAAGCCGTATCGAGGGTTCGAATCCCTCCGTCTCCGCCAGTCGCTTCGCGGAAAGCCGCGTTCAGCGTGAGTTGTCCGGCCCCAAAACCTCCAAACAATTGAGCTAGTATCAAGCCGGTTGTGGCCCGCCACTTTTGGAGGATCCCACGATGCCAACGACCCGCTTCCCAACTTTGCTAGTGCTCCCCGCGGCTTTGTTGCTTGCCGTCAGCCTGGGAGACAAGAATTGCAGCATCACTCGTCCGGATGGAGAGAAGGAGCCTGGCGTCACAAACGTCAAAGGCGAATGTTGCAGCTCCTTCTATTCCAATAGCGGCAACTGGGACGACTGTGTGCCCCCGACGCCGGATCGAGCGGATGGCGCAAAATTCTATACCTCAGTGTCAAAACACTGATCGTTCGGCTTGCCATTCGCTTTGGGCCAAGGCCCGTTCGTCGCCTCAAGCCGCTTTGCGGCAGGCCGTGCTGATGCAGTCCACGTGGCGGTGGTCGGTGCCGCAGCAGCCGCCGAGCACATTGATATGAGGGAAACGGCGAACGAGATCGGCATATTGGCCGCCGAGCTCGAGCGGACTGCCAATGTCGAGCTCCGGCGCATTGTCGAGCTCGGCGTGGCTCAAGCACGATGAGTTGGCGCGCAAGCCCCGAATACGCTTGGTCCATGCGCCGCCGGTATCGAGCACGTGATCGAAATGCGTGGGATGCGCGCAGTTTATCATGTAATAGGCCGGGCCTTCGCCGGTCGCGGCATCGACGCTCTCGATTGCCTCGGCAAGCGTGTTGCCTGTCGGCAGGCGTCCGTCGGTCTCGACCGTGAAGGAAATCACGCAAGGCATGTCCGCCGCCTTCGCCGCAAGCGCGACGCCTTGCGCCTCGCCGATATTGGTCATGGTGAAGGCGGAGACGAGGTCGGCGCCGGCGTCGCGGAACAGGCCGATCTGAAAGCCATGATAGTCCGCGGCCTCATCCGGGCTCATCAGCGCGCCGGGATCGTACCCGTCGCCGCGCGGCCCGATGGCGCCGCTGACGACCATGGGCGAAGCCGTCGTCTCGTAACGCTCCCGAACCTCATGCATCAGGTCGATGGCGGCGCGGTTGAGGCGTGCCAGCGCGTCTCGACCATAGCCGGCCTTCTCTGCCCAGTCCGGATTGGCGCGCCAGGTCGGGCTTTCAAGGATGAAACCTTCGCCTGCCGCAATCGCCATCGGCACATAGCGGTCGAAATAGTCGCGGAGCGCTTTCCGCCCGCGCTCGCTGTCGAGTAGCACGAAGGCCGCGAAGCAGGGCAAATCCCAGCCTTCGTGGAAGACCAGTGTCGTCTCCAATCCGCCGTCGGTGAGGAACAGGCCGCCGTCAAGCTGTGGCAGCCGCTCGCGATATTTCGCTTGCATCGTCAAAGCTTGTCACTCCTTCAGGCTAAGGGGCACCTTTCAGCGGTTTTGCGGTCGGGGCAGTGCCGCGGCTCCGGGCTCGGGTTTCTTCGACGCCGCTGCGCTGCTCGTGCGGCTGACGCTGGTCGGAAGGGGCTCCTGAGACCCGACCGGACCTAAATTCGGGGCCTGGTCGCCGGCCGGTGTGGGGACTCTAAAGGCGCCGAGAGCGTTTAGGCTGCTCAGCACAGCGATCTTCAAGGACATCGAGACTCTCCTTTTTGCCTTTCTCTGCCCAAGACCATTTGGACAGAGGGAATCATGCAGGCTCCTCGGTAAGGTGAGCTCTCTTCGGACCGTCTTCCAGGCGACTTGCGGTGCACCCCGTGCGAATTCGGAATTGACGTGATTGCGTTGGGTTCTTGCTTTGCCGGCGTCGGATGTCGGCTACCGTTCCGCCCTGGCCCGCTTTCAAGTGGACCCGTGGTACAGTCGGCGGGCGAGCAGGAGAGAGACATGCAGGAGACGCCGCGCAAGGGCAGCGATACACGCGAGCGCGTCCTCGACGTGGCGGAAGCCGCCGTGCTCGAGAAGGGCTTCGCTGCCACCTCGATCGAGGAAGTGATCGCCGCGGTCGGGATCACCAAGAGCGGCTTCTTCTATCATTTCAGGGACAAGAACGAGCTCGCCAAGGCGCTCCTCATCCGCTACGTGGAGCGCGAGGATGCGCTGTTCGACGAGCTGTTCGCCCGCGCCGATGAGCTCAACGAGGACCCGCTCCACGGCTTTCTCGTCGGCCTCAAGATGATGTCCGAGTTGATGGCCGATCTGCCCAACGGGCATCCCGGTTGCGTCGTCGCCTCCTATTGCTATCAGGATCGGCTGTTCGACAAGGAGGTACGCGAGCTCAACGCCGCGGCGGTGCTCAATTGGCGCAAGCGATTCCGCAAGCACCTCGATAGGATCGCCGAGCGCTATCCGCCGAGGATCGACGTCGACCTCGACGATCTTGCCGACATGCTCTCGGTCATCGCCGATGGGGGCATCATCCTGTCCAGGACCACCAAGGACAAGCAGGCGCTTGCGAGGCAGATGCTGCTCTACCGCGATTTCATCAAGGCGGTGTTCCTCGGCGTCCCCTAAACCCAGGCACAATATGAAGCTCATCGCCCATGTCATCGACGGCCATCACGTCGACATTCGCCCTGCGCCCGTCGAGCGCGACTGGATGGACGCGACCAACCAGCGCTTCGCCTATCGTTGCCTGCCGCTCAACATCGCCAATGCCTATGGCTGGGAGGCCCTGTGCAACGCCGGCTTCCTTGCCATGTGGTGGGGAGGGGAGGGCCTCGATTCGATCGTAATCGAGCCGGACCCAGGTACCATCGCTCCGGCGATCAGCCATTTCGGCCACGGCATCCTTACTTTCCATCTGCCGTGCCTGTTCAGTACCGAGCCAGGCGCCGAGCTGATGGTGCAGGGGCCGATCAACCGGCCAAAGGACGGGATCGCCGCGCTCTCCGGCGTGATCGAGACCGACTGGTCGCCGTACAGCTTCACCATGAACTGGATGTTCACTCGGCCCGGCACGCCGGTCCGCTTTGAGAAGGGCGAGCCTTATTGTCACATCTTTCCAGTGCGGTGCGGCGAGATCGAAGACATCGAGCCGGAGCTTGAGGTGCTCTCCGCCGACCCTGAGCTCAAGCGCCAGCACGATGCGTGGACGGCCAGCCGAGAGCCAATGTCGACCTGAAGCAGCCAGGCTCCGAGGCGCAATCCGACAAATGGCAGAAGCTCTATTATCGCGGGCTCGCGCCAGACGGTACGCAAGCTGCGACTGAGAGCCACCGCACGCGGCTGAGGCTTCAGCCGTTCAAGCCACCACGCCGCTAAGGGCTAGTGAACCACCTCGGCCACGGCGGCGGCGAGGCGCTCACGATAGACCGGCTTGGCCAGAATGGGCGAGCCGGGCACCACCTCGCGGATGCGCTCGAGGGTGGCGTCATCGGTATAAGCGGTCACGAACACAACCGACGCATCGCAAACGTCGCGCAGCCACCGCGCGGTCTCGATGCCCTCGCGGGCGCCGCCGAGATAAACATCGATTACAACCACATCCGGCTGATGGTCCATGGCGAGCGAGCGGGCCTCCTCGGCGTTGGGGGCGAGCCCGCAAATTTCAAAGCCAAGCCCGGTCATTGTGGCTTCGAGATCGAGCGCAATCAGAAACTCATCCTCCACGATGAGGGCGCGATTGCGGTTCTCATGCTTAACGTCACTCATAATCTTTGCTCCCGGCAGTGCCTATGAGGTCAACGCCGTGAGCTGAGTTTTGTGCCGCCTTATTTTTGCATTGCTCAGAATCAATTGCCGCATGCGGCAGAAATGCTACAGGCCGTGTTAGGTCTAGCGGAATGCATAGGGATTGAAGCCGTAGCGGAACGGCATCATGCGTCTTGCCGGCCGATATGAGAATCTCGGCAGGATCGGGCGGCTCACCCGCTTGATGCGCTTGAGATGTGCCGGGCGCTCATAGCTCGCCTCCCGCACTTGCGCCCCGTCGCGCACCTCGACCTTGCTCGGCACGCCTTGCGGGTCCACCACCACGACGCCGGAATCGCTCCAAGCCCATTGCGCCTGCAACTCACCCCAGCGGGCGGGCTCGATCGCGATCAGCTTTTTCGCCCAAAGGTCGATGACGGCGATGTATTCAAGCCGCACTCCCTCAGGCGAAGTGCCGGCGAAATAGTGAAGCAGCCCGATGCCGCGCAGCGTTCCCTTGAGAACCTGCCAATTCAAGAGTTCCGGCTCGCCCTCGCCGTACATC
>DASUZQ010000034.1:0-3694 GCA_036376815.1 Methyloceanibacter sp.
GCAAGAATGATGTCGCTCAAGATATCGAGCGCGAGGCCGAAATCCTGGCGCAGCACGCGCGCGTAATAGGCGGTCGAGTCGACACCTGTGGCAGCGTTCAGCTCGCCGCCAACAGCCTCGATCTCCTCGGCGATGGCTTGCGCGCTGCGGCGGTCGGTGCCTTTGAAGGCCATATGCTCGAGAAAATGAGCGACGCCATGCTCCGGCAGGTCCTCGCTGCGGCTGCCGGCGCCGATCCAGAGGCCGAGCGATACGGTCTCCACATCGGCCCTTGCATGGCTCACCACGGTGAGGCCATTCCTCAGTCTGGATACGACGACACTCACGCGCCGACCCCGGTCCGAGCCTTGTTCGCGGCCTTGCGGCCGTCAGTCTTGGCGCGCGCGCGGCTCGCGATGAAATCGGCGATGGAGGCATAGTCGTTGGCAAGCACTGTCAGGCGCTCCTCCTGGCCAAGCTTTGCCTTGAGCCGCTCGGGCTGCTCCGGCAGACGCCCGAGCGCTCGCTCGATGGCTTGCGGAAACTTGGCGGCGTGCGCCGTCGACAACACGATCATCGGCGTGTCGACACGCTCCGCCCGCGCGGCAGCGAGGCCCACGGCGGTATGCGGGTCGATCATCACGCCGGTTTCGGCGAAGAGGCCACGAATGGTCATCTCGGTCTCGTGCTCACCGATCGAATGGGCGGCGAAGAGAGCGCGCATCTCGGCGAGCTCGCCCTCCTCCAGATGGAACGCGCCGTGTCCGCGAAGCTCGTCCATGCGCGCCCTGACGCGGGCACCGTCTCTGGCAGCGAGCTCGAACAGAAGCCGCTCGAAATTGCTCGCAAGCTGAATATCCATGCTCGGGCTGGAGGTGGCGATCACGCCCCTTGGCTCGTAAATCCCCGTCTGTAGAGCGCGGGCGAGACTGTCGTTGAGGTTCGTGGCAATAACGAGGCGCTTGACCGGCAAGCCCATTTTTCGGGCCGCGTAACCTGCGAAAATATCACCGAAATTTCCGGTCGGCACGGCGAAGGAGACCGCGCGGTTCGGGCTGCCGAGCGCCACCGCCGAGGTGAAGTAGTAGACGGTCTGGGCAAGGATGCGGGCGAAGTTGATCGAGTTCACGCCGGTGAGCGAATGCTGATCCCGCAGGCTCTCGTCGTTGAACAGCGCCTTCAATATCCCCTGGCAGTCGTCGAAGGTGCCTTCGACCGCGAGGTTATGCACGTTCGGCTCATGCGCGCTCGTCATCTGCCGGCGCTGCACGTCGCTCACCCGCCCCTTGGGATGCAGGATGAAGATGTCGATCATGTCGAGGCCGCGAAAGGCCTCGATTGCCGCGGCACCGGTGTCTCCCGAGGTGGCGCCGACGATGGTGGCGCGGGCGCCGCGGCGCAACAGCGCACGGTTCATCAACCTCGCCAGCACCTGCATGGCGAGATCCTTGAAGGCAAGCGTCGGCCCGTGAAACAGCTCGAGCAGCCAGCTCGCCGGCCCAATCTGGCGGAGCGGCGCGATGGCCGGGTGATGGAAGCCGCCATAGGCTTCGTCGAGCACGGCTTCGAGGTCATCGAGGCTCGGATCGCCCTCAAGAAAAGGGCGCATGATGCGGTAGGCGGCTTGCTCATAATCGAGCCCGGCGAGGCCTTCGATCTCGGCGGGCGAAAGACGCGGCCACGCTTCCGGCACATAGAGCCCGCCGTCGCGGGCAAGACCCGCAAGGAGTGCCCCTTCGAAGGGAAGGGCCTCCGCTTTGCCCCTGGTGCTCACATACCGCAAAGTCGACCTCAAAGGGATTTCGAGCGCTTGGCTGAAGGGGACGGGTCACGCCGCCTTTAGCCTCGCTCGCACATAGATGACATAGATGACCACAAGGCAAAGGGCGAGGAGAAACCAGGTTATCGCGTATTGCAGATGGTTATTGGGAAGATCGAACCTCGTCTCTCCGCCCCGCGGCCAACCTCCAGGGATTTCGGATTTCTCCGCCTCAAGAAAGAAGGGCGCCACGTCCTTGGCGCCATCGCCGAACAGGGACTTGGTCATGGCGCTGAGATCGCGCCAGAACCAGCGGTTCCGCTCGACCTCATTGTCGGGGACGAACAGGCCTTGGGTTTCGGGAGGCCGCGCCAAGGCGGTCACGGTGACGGCGTCGTTCAGTTCGCCCTGCGGCCTTGCAGCCGGATCCTTAAGCGCGTCGGGCACGAAGCCGCGGTCGACCAGCACCGTTTCGCCGTCAGACGTCTCAAGCGGCGTGATCACGTGCCAGCCGGGTGTCCCGTCCGACACGGCGAAGAAATAGCGCTCCTTGGCGTTGTCGAAGCGGCCTTCGGCGCGGACGCGCAAATAGCTGACATCCTCGCCGGCACGAGCGCGGGCCACGGCCTCTTTCAGCGAGACGGGCTCGGCCTTCACCCGCGCATCGATCTCAGCGATGAGACCCTCTTTCCATTGCAGCCGCTGCAATTGCCACAGCCCAAGCCCGATCAGCACGGCAAGCGCCGCGGTCGAGAGCACCGTAAGCAGGAGGAGACCGCGCGCCGGCATGGCTTGCTCACTCCGAGGCGAGCCGGCCTTCTTGCGCCTTGTTCTTGTATTGCAGCGCGATGAGCACGCCCTTGAACGATCGCAAGAGCAGCAAAGGCAGCAGGATGGCAAGAGGCCCCCACAATGCCGCGTGCAGCCAATAAGGCGGCGAGTAGACCATCTCCACGTAAAGGGCAGCGCCCACGACGATAAATCCGGTTACCAGAATGACGAACACTGCGGGGCCGTCGCCTGAATCGGCGAAGCTGTAATCGAGGCCGCACATTTGGCAGCGAGGGGCGAGCGTGAGGTAGCCGGAAAACATCTTGCCGCGCCCGCAGGCCGGACAGCGGCCGAGGATGCCGGAGACGATGGTCGAGGCGAGCGATGGCGCGTCATGCGTGGTCATGGACGGTAACTTTGCCGTTTGCTCACGGCGCTCCAAATGAAAAGGGGGCGGCCGCTCGCCGCCCCCCGGTAACGTAGCATGTTGAATGTCAGCCGGCCGGATAGTTGGCTCCAGACCCCCACACATAGATGCAGGTGAACAGGAACAGCCACACCACGTCGACGAAGTGCCAGTACCAGGCGGCAGCCTCGAAGCCGAAATGCAGCTTCGGCGTGAACGCGCCGCGCATGGCCCTGATCAGGCACACGGTGAGGAAGATGGTGCCGATGATGACGTGGAACCCGTGGAAGCCGGTCGCCATGAAGAAGGTCGAGCCATAGATGTGGTTTGAGAAGCCGAAGCCGGCATGCATGTACTCATAGGCCTGGCAGACGGTGAACAGGATGCCGAGGATTACGGTGCAGAGCAGGCCGAGCACGAGGCCCCTGCGGTTGCCCTCGAGCAGCGAGTGATGCGCCCAGGTCACCGTGGTGCCTGAGGTGAGCAGGATCAGCGTATTGACGAAGGGCAGGCCCCAGGGGTTGAAGGTGTGGGCGAACCAGCCAAGCCCCGCGACATCGGTGTCGGCGCTCGGCACCGGCGGCCACTGGCCGCCGAGCACCGCGGTGCGCGCATAGGTGACGGCGTCGTCGGGATAGAGCGCTGCGTCGAAATAGGCCCAGAACCAGGCGACGAAGAACATCACCTCGGAGGCGATGAACAGGATCATGCCGTAGCGCAGATGCATCTGCACCACCGGCGTCTCGTAGCCTTCTTGCGCTTCCTTGATGACGTCGCGC